>JBPCJB010000063.1:0-17597 GCA_051005735.1 Gaiellaceae bacterium
CTTGGCCCAGTCCATCGGCTCTGGACGCCGGAAGTCCGAATGCACCTCGACGGCAAGGCCGCCCTGCTCGAGCGAGCGACGGACCGCGTCGAACACCTCGACCACGTGTGCGGCATGCTCGCCGCTCGAACGGTGCGGGCGTCCGGCTTCGACGGCCTCCGCGAGCTCGACGAGCGCCCGTCCCCAGTCGATCCCGTGGAAGGGCTCGCGCACCGGCGGGATCGTCGCGTACTCGCCGCCGCGCGCCTGCAGCTCGATTCGCGAGTCGGCCTCTGCCCAGGTGGGCAGGTAGAGCGAGCCGTCGTCGCCGTGGAGCTCGAGGCCGCGCTGCTTGCCCGGGCCGACGTAGAAGCTCGCCGTGAGGCGGACGAGGACGCCGTCCGCCAGCTCGACGCTCGCGACGATGAAGTCCGGCGCCGCGGGCGTGAACAGGCTTCCGTCGAGCCGCGTTCGCTCGGGCTCGAGCGTCTTCGCGAACGCCTGCACGCTGCGCGCAGGGCCGAACAGCGCGGTCACGATCGTCAGCGGATAGACACCGACGTCGACGAGCGGCCCGACCTCGTAGAGGCTGCGCGGGTCCGGGTGCCAAGCCTCGACCCGACCCCAGTTGGCCTCGGCGTAGATCGCTCGAACCTTGCCGATCGCTCCCTCGCGGACGAGCTTCCACGCCGTCTGTGGCGCCTCGCCGAGGAGCGTCGTCGGGGCGCTGCTCAGCCTGACGCCGTCCCGGCTCGCCTGCTCGACGAGGGCGCGTGCCTCGTCGTAGGTCAACGCGAGCGGCTTCTCGCTGTGGACGTGCTTGCCCGCGGCGAGAGCGGCGCCGCTGACCTCGAAGTGGGCCTGCGGCGAAGTGAGGTTGACGACGGCGTCGACGGCCTCGTCCGCGAGGAGCGCTTCGAGGTCCGGATACTCCACCCCTCCGTGCGCGCCGACGAGCGCGGCTGCCCGGCCGGCAAGGGGGTCGGTCGCGCCGGCGAGCTCGAGCTCCGGCGCGTTCACGATCGCGGCGGCGTAGCGAGCGGCGATGTTGCCGGCCCCCGCAAGGCCGACCCTCATCCGAGCCATGCCTCGAGCTGCTCGAACATCGCGCGAATCTCCTCGCTCGGGTCGTGCTCTTCCGGCTCGTGCTCGACCGTGAGCGCGCCCGAGTACCCGATTCGCCGCAACGCGCGGACACACGCCTCGATGTCGACGATCCCCTGGCCCCAGGCGCAGGTCTCGTGCGGCTCGCCCTCGTGCAGGACGTCCTTGAGATGGACGCAGCGGACGTGGACGCCGAGCTCCTCGATCGCGCGCGCGGGGTCGTAGCCCTGCGTCGCCCACCAGCCCGTGTCGACCGTCGCGGCCATGGTTCCGGCTCCTGCCTCGATTGTCGCCAGAACCTCCGGCGGCGCTTGCTCCGGGTGGTTCTCGATCGCAAGGGTGACGCCGTGCTCCCGGAGAACAGGCGCGAGCTCGGCCGGCTCGCAGGCCAGACCGCCGGCGATCGTCGTCGTTCCGACGGCTTCCGCGAGCTCGCAGGAGCGCACGAGGTTCGAGCGCTCGATCCACACGGCGTAGCTGGCGACCTCGAGCCCGCGTCGCGCGAGCGCTTCGCGGGCGATTGCGACGTGCTCGCCGGTCGCCCAGTCGGGATGGAGGTGGGCGCCCCAGAGGTCGATCGCGCCGAAGCCGAGCGCTCGGATCTCGCCGAGCAGCGCGTCGAGGCGCTCACCGTACGTCGCGAGCGGAGCGAACGCTTCGTTCGTCGTCCGGTCGCCGTGGCCCCAGCCGTGCATCGCGTAGTCGGTCTCGCGCGCGACGAAGTTCGCCGTCATGAAGGCGATCACAGCGCGAGCACCTGCCCAGCGTCGCGAAGGTCGTCCTGGAGTTTGGGGACGTCGACGTCCTGGACGGCAACTCCGCGTCGCGCGGCCTGCGCGGCCGCCGTTCCGGCTGCCTGCCCGAGCAGCATCAGCGTCGGCTCCATCCGGATCGAGGCGAAGGCGACGTGCGAGACGGAGAGGCAGAGCGGCACGAGCAGGTTCTCGGCGTCCTCGCGCCTCGGGGTCAGAGCCCGATACGGAATCGGATACGGCGGCGCCGCGACCGAGAGGTAGCCCTCGTTGAAGACCGCAGGCGTGCGTGTGTACTCGGGGAGAAAGCGCCACGTTCGCTCGATCTCGCGAACGTCGATGTTGTAGGAGCCGAGCGCGACGACGTCCGCTCGAGGACGCGGGTCGAGGAGGTCGCGCTCGGAGAGGACGATCTCGCCGAGCAGCCGGCGGCCGTCGCGCACGTAGAGCTGATGCGGCCAGCCGTTCGTGTCCTCGAACTCGTCGGCGCACGGCCCGAAGCGGGCGACCTCGGCGCGAATCCGCACGGGCACCGAGTCATCGTGCGCGAGAAAGTAGAGGAGCGACCGCGCATGGCTGAGATGCTGCTCGCGGATCCGCCGCCGATCCTCATCGGCGCCGTCGGGATAGCCGCGATTCGAGCCGTCGAGCACGTTCAGCGAGAACGGCCCGATCGAGTTGACGTCGCACTTCCCGTTCGGGAGCAGGTCGGGCACGAGACCGAGGAGGTCGCGGATCTCAACCTCCGCAGCCGCGAGGTAGCGGCGGAGCAACTCGAAGCTGCCGGGGTCGTACCCCGCCGGCTCGTCGAGCGGGAGGCGGTTCTCCTCGCGGTCCGTCAGGCAGAGGCGGTAGCCGTACGCCTGCAGGCCGCCGTCCCCCTCACCGAGTCGCTCGCTGGGCCAGCCGCACTCGTCGAGCTCGGGCTCGCGGATCCCCGGTAGCAGCGAGCCGTCGGCGGCGAACGGGTCGAGGAGGACCGAGAAGTTGTGCCGCCCCGGCCGGTAGGCGGGCTGCCGCCCGGCCCAGCGCTCGCCGTAGAGCTCGCGCGGCTCGCGGCCGACGGCGTAGGGAACCTCGAGCCCGGCGAGCAGGTCGCCCTCGTAGCTCGCATCGACGTAGACGGCCGCGTCCGGCCGCTCGCTCTCGCCCAGGCGGACCTCGACACCGGCGAGCATGGCTTCGAGGATCCGCTCCGCCACGTGCGGCTCAGGGCCTTTGATCGTCCAGAGCGGGGCGCCGTAGTGCTTTGCGACTGCAGCGTAGAAGCGCCGGGCGAGCCCGCCGAGAACGCGAGTGTCGCCGACGTCCGTCCAGGAGAGCCCGCCCGAGACCATTCCACCGACACGCCGGTCCGGCCCGTAGAGGACGACCCCGGCGCCCGCCCCTCGCGCCGCGACCGCGGCCATCACACCCGTTGCCGTGGCGCCGAACACGGCAACGTCGGTCACACGAACGGCTCCAGGAGCGCGGCGCCCGTCGCCGCGTCGACGCCGAGCTCGAGCGCCGCCACGAGCTGCTCGATCGAACCTGGGGCGGCGACTTCAGCCCGGTCGGGACCGAGGGCGTCGAGCGCTTCGCGCCCATAGTCGCCGAGCGCCCGCTCGTAGCAACGGATCGCGTCGTAGCCCGCAGGGTCGCGGGCCCAGTCGGCCATCGTGGCGAGCGCGAGCTTGGACGGCGCGGCCTGCACCATCGGGTTCGCGATCAGCCCGGCGCAGTGTCCCTCGGCGAGCCGTGGATCCCGGCCGAGGAGCGGCCCGAGGAAGAGCAGCTCGGGATCCCAGTCGTTGACCGGGTAGTTGTCCCAGAGCAGGAGCTCGTGGCCGCGGAACCGGAGCACCGCGGTGTTCAGCGCCTCTCGTGTGATTCCGAGCGAGACGACCTCGGGACCTGTCCAGTAGACGACGATCTCCGGGTGGAGGTCCTTGCTGAAGCTCCGCCGGTACGGCGAGTCGTAGGTCCCGGCGTAGCCCATCGGGCAGACGACGAGCGGCGAAGGCTGGGAGAACGTCTCGCGAAAGCGGTTGCTCAGATCGCACTGCGCAGCGCCGCTCGACCGCTCGGCGTCGCCGTAACGCGCCTCGTCCTCGGGGCAGTGCAGGGTGTGCTCGATGTCGTCCCAGAGGAGCTGGAACGAGCGGACGCCGACGCTCTGGAGCTGCCCGCACTTCCGGATCAGCGTCTCGAGCTCGGCGTCCTTCGAGTAGCAGATGTCGAGGCCCGGCGCGATCGCGTAGACGAACTCGACGCCGACCTGCTCCGCCTCGCGCACGAGCTCCTCGAGGCGCTCGATCTCCTCGTCCGGGTACGGCTCGCGCCAGCGGGCGCGGTGATACGGATCGTCCTTCGGGCCGTGGATCCACACGTTGAAGCCCTCGCGGCCGCAGAAGCGAATCAAGTCGAGCCGCTCTGCCTGCGACCACGGCTCGCCGTAACGGCCCTCGATCACGCCTCTCACCCTCATGCGGGCTTGACCTCGAACCTCGGGTGGCGCTGCCAGTAGAAGGCGTTCCGGCCGGCGACCATCATCCCCTGGCCCCAGTTCACGTGTTGCTCGACGCCGTTCTCGAGCACCGGCTCGTCGGCGGGATCGCGGTACTGGAAGAGCACGTTCCGCCGCGCGGCGTCGCTCGTGTTCAGGCCGGAGCCGTGGATCGTGAGATAGCTGAAGAGGAGCACGTCACCTGCGCGGGCCGGCAGCGGCGCCCCGTCCTCGAGGGGCACGTCGAGGCTCCGGCTCGGACCCCGCGCTTCGAGCGGCCCCTGCTTGTGCGAGCCCGCGACGACGCGAAGGCAGCCGTTCTCCTCGTTCGTGTCGTCGAGGTGGACGCTCGCCGCGACGACGCTGTGCCGCGTGTGCGGGAAGTAGGGGTAGTCCTGGTGCATCGGGAACGGCGCCCCCTGCTCCGGCGGCTTCACGAGCATCTTCGTGTGGTGGAGCTGGACGTCCGGCCCGATCACACGAGTCAGCACCTCGAGGAGCCGTGGGTTCGCCGCGGCCCGGGTGAAGGCGGCATCGTGGTACTGGACGTTGTGGAAGCCCTTGAGCACGGCTTCCTGCGCGACGTCGCTCCACGCGTGGTTCTCGTCGTGCGTCGTCCCGGCGACCGTTTCGAGGATGCGCTCGAGCGCACCGCGCATCTCCTCGACCTCGCCGGCGTCGTAGACGTCCCGGCAGAGCAGATAGCCGTTATCCTGAAAGAAATCGACGTCGGTGGTGCTCATGTTGCTCCCTTCTCGCGCCACGGCCTCCCGTGCGCATCGACGATTGCGCCCAGCGCCTGGAGGCGCGGGACGGAGTGCTGACGGAGAAGCTCGGTCGGGTCCTCCGCCGGAAGTACGCCGGTCCAGACCGCGCGCCCGGCGAGCATCCCGGAGGCGCCGCCCTTGCAGGCTGCCTCGACAGCGGCCGGGAAGTCCGCCGGATCGACTCCCTGGGAGAGGACGACCCAGGGGCAGACCGTGACGGCGTCGATCTTCTGCGCCCAGCCGGTTATCTCCGCCGGATCGCCCTGACCCGCCAGGGGCACCTGGCACTTGTAGAGGTCGCAGCCCGTCCGCGAGAGCTCCGCCGCCGCCTCGACGATCGCCGCCTCGCGCTCGAAGCCCTCGGGGCCGCGGACGACGGGCTCGAGCACGGAGAGGAGGCCGTGCTCCCGTGCGAGGTCGGCAAAGGCGAGCGACATCTCACGGCGGCGCTGCCGCTGCGAGTCGTCGCGCCAGATCACGAGCAGCTTCAGCGCCACGACGGCGGGATCGAGCTCGGCCGGCGCCGCGAGCTCCGTGTCCTCGACGATTCCTCCGGGCGGCTGCCGGAGCGCGTCCACGGCGAGGATCAGCCCGCACGACTCCGGAAGCAGCCGGCCCGCGTTCGTCACGACCTTCGAGCCGTACGCGTCGTCGATCAGGAGGCCTGACGCGTGCGGCCCGAGCTCGCGGGCAACGGCCAGCTTGAATGCGACGAGCCGCTCGTCGGCTGCGTCGTGCCCGTGCTCGCGGAGCATCGTCCGGAGCGACTCGCGCTGATCCATCGCGACCATCAGGAAGGCGCCGCTCGGCCGGGCGAGCGCATCGAGCGTGATCACAGCTCCCTCCAGGCGATCAGCTCGATCCCGAGCTCGTCGATCCGGGCGCGGACGCGAGGGTTTGTGAGCGTGCGAAGCTCCTGCTCGCGCTCGGCGGTGTAGCTCGAGACGAGGTCGTCTGCATACCCTGGATGGCAGCCGAGCTCGGTGTCGCCCTCATCGAGGCTGCCGAGGATCTCCAGCAGGCGCTCGACCCCGATCGCCGGAGCGCCGTAGTAGCGAGGATCGTGCCGGACGGAACGCTCGCGCATCGGCAGCTCCTCGCGCTCGGCGAAGGCTGCGAAGGTCTCGTAGAGCGCCGGGTCCCGGTGCGTGTGATGGTGCGAGTCGAGGTGGGTCGGTCGGCCGGCCGCGAGCTCCTCGAACCGCGCGAGCTGGCGCACGAGCTCCTCCTCGCAGCGCTCGGGTGGAGCGTGGTCGAGCACGGCATGGAGCCCGACCGAGAGCCGCGGCGCCTGGCGCGCGAGCTCGACGCCGCGCTCC
This sequence comes from Gaiellaceae bacterium, assembly GCA_051005735.1. GTDB lineage: Bacteria > Actinomycetota > Thermoleophilia > Gaiellales > Gaiellaceae > Gaiellasilicea. The sequence goes on from JBPCJB010000063.1 coordinate 6,407, forward strand.
GCGTCCGGCCGATCAACCATCAGGCTCGTGCTGGTGACGATCCCGCGCTCGTGCGCCTCGAGGATTCCCCGGTTGATCCCCTCGGTGTAGCCGAGGTCGTCGGCGTTGACGATCAGGCGCGGCATCGGAGGCTGACTCGTTGTGGCATCGTTACCACACGATCCTAAACAGGCGGCGCGGCGCGGCGTCACCGGACCCGATACTGACGCGGCGTACAGCCGCAGATCCGCCGGAACGCCCGGTAGAAGCTCGCCGCAGAGCCGAATCCGGAGTCGGCGGCGATCCGCTCGAGCGGCAGGTCGGTCGTGAGCAGGAGCCTCTGCGCGTGCGAGACGCGCAGGCGGATCACGTAGTCCCAGAGCCCGATCCCGACCCCGCGCTTGAAGAGCGTCATCGCGTAAGTGGGGTTCAGCCCGACCGCGCGCCCGACCTCGGCGACGGTCAGCGGGCGGCGGTAGCTCTCGCCGAGGAAGCGTGCGATCCGCTCCACCTGCCCTGCGCCCGCCTCGGTCTCGGCCCGGGGGCGCGTCCGGGCCGGAACGGGACGACGCCGGCGGCGAAGCGGCGCAGCCGCGCCTCGAGCTCCAGGAGCACGGTCCGCCGCGCCTCCGGATCGCCGCTTGCAAGCTCATCCACCCACCGCTCGAAGAAGATCCGATCGGTCGCGCCGGCGAGCTCGTCGTCCACGGCTGCCTGAATGAGCTCGCCCTCCAGCAGACGGGTCACGAACGCCGAGTCGACGCCGAGCTGGAGGAACCACGCGAGCGGCACCGTCACGTAGACGAACTCGGCCTCGCCCTCCACCTCGACGAGCCGGTGCGGCATGCCCGCCCAGAAGACGGCGGCGCGCCCGCGCTCGACGCGGTCGCGCCGGCCTCCGATCACGTAGGCGATCGCTCCCTCGAGCACGTAGTTCAGCTCGACGTCCGTGTGCCGATGCGGCTCGTCCATCAGCCTCGGCGACCGCCGGCGCGCGACCAGCAAGGAGATGTGAGGATCTGCGAAAGATTCGGCCGTCATCGCTCTTGTGTGCGCGGATCATACGCCGTAGCGTGAGCGGGTGATCTCCGACGACCAGGCGCGCTTCTTCCGCGAGAACGGTTACCTCGTGCTCAGCCAGCTGCTTGCGGCCGGCGAGCTCGAGGCGCTTCGGGCCGAGATGCAGGCCCTCGTCATGAGCGCCGTCGAGCGCACGGGAGATCCCGACTTCCGCTACCGCGAGCACGCCCTCACCGGCGAGCAGGTCCTTTTCCGGATCGAATACGTCGTCGACAAGTCGGCCGCCTGCCGGCGCCTCCTCGGGCACCCCTTCGTGCTCGGGTCGGTCGAGAAGCTCCAGGGGCCTAGCTTCATTCCCACGTGGGACAGCATGGTCTTCAAGCTCGAAGGCGCCGGCGCCGCGATCCCATGGCATCGCGACGCAGGCCCGGAGCAGCTCCTGGACGAGCGGCCGATCTTCAACGTCGACTTCTACCTCGACGCGAGCGACCGGACGAACTGCCTCTGGGCGATCCCCGGCTCGCACCGCTTCGGCGAGGACGAGGCGCGGGAGCGCCTCGCCGAGCTTTCCGCGGACGGTTTCGGGACGGGTGGCGCCGTCTCGCTCGAGCTCGAGCCGGGGGACGTTCTCTTCCACGACATCCTCGTCCTGCACGGCTCGCCCGCGGCGCAGTCGCGCCTCCGCCGCGTCCTCTACTACGAGTTCCGGCCGATCGACGTCGAGCTGGCGATCGGCCCGCACACGCCGGATTACATCCCGCTCAAGCAGCAGGTGCTCGCAGCGTGCCAGCGCGAGCGCGCGCGGGCGTTCCCGGACGAGGAGCCGTTCCGCTACCGGCCGGCACCGGCCGCCCCGCCGGGTGAGCCGAGCACGTTCAGGGTCCCGCACGAGGAGCATTGGCAGCCGCAGCCGCGCGAGCGCCCGGGCGCGTAGTGCCGTCCTACTCGCAGCGTTCGAGTCGCTCCGTGGCGGACGTGCGGTACACGCCAACCCGCTAGTAGTCGGAAAGCGCGTTACTGGAAGCGACCGCGGCGTACCAGCGCGCGCTGTCCTTCGGCGTCCGCACGAGCGTCTCGTAGTCGACGTGGACGAGCCCGAAGCGCTGCGCGTAGCCGAGCGCCCACTCGAAGTTGTCGAGAAACGACCAGTGGCAGTAGCCTATGACCGGAACGCCCTGCGCGATCGCGTCGTGGAGCGCTGCCAGATGGTCTTGGGCGAAGCGGATGCGCCGCTGGTCGTGTACCGGCTCGGGGAAGACGGCGCCGTTCTCCGTGATCATGATCGGCACCGGCCCGTAGTCGTCGCGGATGCGGACAAGCAGGTCGGTAAGGGCCGTCGGCACGATCGGCGTGCCCGCCTCCGTCCGCGCGACCCCGTCGGTGAACCCGGCGGTCGTCTGCACGCTGTCCGGCACGATCACGCGCCACGGCCACGGCCGGTCGTCCGGCGCCGCCTGCAGCACGCGCGGCGCGTAGTAGTTGACGCCGAGGTAGTCCGTCGGCTCGGCGATCGTCTCGAGGTCGCCGTCCCGGACGAAGTCGAGCGGGCCGAGTAGCTTCTCGTACCGGCGCCGCATGTCTTCGGGATACGAGCCGCGGAAGACGGGATCGAGGAACCAGCGGTTGACGTAGCCGTCGGAGGCGTCGCTGACCGCGAGATCGGCCGCGTCCTCGCTCGCCGGATAGTGAGGCGAGAGGTTCGGGGCGAAGCCGATCCGGCCCTCACCGCCGCGGGCCCGGAGCTCCTGCACCGCCCGGCCATGCGCGAGCAGGAGGTGATGGAACACCGTCACCTCACCGAGGACATCGCCCTTGTAGCCCGGCGCGTGCAGCCCGTGGAGGTAGCCGAGCAATCCGACGATCCACGGCTCGTTGATCGTCAGCCACCAGCGGACACGGTCGCCGTAGGCGTCGAAGCACGTCGCCGCATACTCCGCGAACCGCTCCACCGTCTCGCGGTTCCGCCAGCCGCCCGTGTCCTCGAGGGCCTGCGGGAGATCCCAGTGGTAGAGCGTCACGACCGGCTCGATTCCGCTCTCGAGGAGGGCGTCGAGCAAGCGGTCGTAGTGGTCGAGGCCACGCCGTTCGAGCGGGCCGCTGCCGGTCGGAAGAAGCCGCGGCCACGCGATCGAGAAGCGGTAGGCGTTCACGTTCAGCTCGGCGAGCAGCTCGACGTCCTCGCGCCAGCGCCGGTAGTGGTCGCAGGCGATGTCGCCGCGGTCGCCGCTCTCGCCCGTGAAGCGATCCCAGATCGACTCGCCCTTTCCGTCCACGTCGACGGCGCCCTCGATCTGATAGGCGGAGGTGGCGACGCCCCAGAGGAAGCCGTCGGGGAAGCGCTTCATCCGAGCAGCTCCTCGCAGGCGTTGAGCAGGACGCCGACGCTCCACGCGTGCGAGAGCGTCAAGAGCATCCCCTTCGCCTGGAAGCAGTCGGTCTGGTAGTAGCGCTCGCTGACCATCCCACGATAGGCGTTGAAGTCGCCGTCCTCGCGCGCGACGAGCTGACGGAAGCAGGCGAGATTCTCGAGCGCGGTATCGCGGTAGTGGTCGTCGCCGGTCGCCGTCGCGAGGCGCAAGAGCTCCGGCAGGCAGATCAAGCCGAACGAGTGCAGGTGCTGATTCGAGGGCGACGCCTGGTCGGCGCCGCGGGTCTTGAAGCCGTAGCGGCCGAGCAACGTCTGCTCGGAGAAGGCGACATCGTAGGTGTAGCGGAAGGTGAGCATCCAGTCGGCCGCGCGCCTTGCCGTCTCCCAGTCCTCGAGCGCGACGAAGGCCATCACCGCGGCGTAGCCGTCCTCTGAGGTCGGCGCGAGATCGACGTCCTCCGGGGCGCCGAACCACGTCTCGAAGCGCTTGAAGTACGCCCCGGCAGCTCGCCCCTCCTCGAGGTGGCCCGCCTCGACGAGCGCGGGAATCCACGCCATTCCGGCCGTCCCTTCCCAGGAGACGGCATCGCCCGTGTCGACATGATGTGCGGCCGGCAGCGCCCCGTCGTCGCGCTGCGTCCGTCGGACGACGTCGAGGTTCGAGCGGACGGCGGCGAGCCAGCCTTGTGGCTCTGAGCCACAAGCCTTCGCCGCCCGGAGGAGGAAGAGGGTCGCGTCCGCGAGCGTGCGGGCGTGCAATCGCTTCTGGTCGGAGTGCCAGCCCGTGGTCCAGCCGCGCTCGGACGTCCACTGCGACCAGAACGTGCCGCCGGGAGTGAGGTTCGAGGCGACGTGGTCGAGTACAGCGGTAGCCGCAGCGACGTACTCCTCGTTCCCGACCCTGAGCCCGTGCCGGAGGAGCGCGCAGGCATACGGCGTCCCGCTGGTCCAGGAGACGTGCATGTTGTCCCGGTCGCCCGCCGCTCCGAAGGCATCCCGGTCGAACGCGGCCGTCTCCATCAGCCTCGGCGGGTCCGCCTTGTAGTGCCACCGCCAGAGCCCCCAAGCGGTCAGCTCCGCCGCCTCTTCGACCGAGACCCAGGGAGCTTGGGGCTCTGAGCCCCGAAGCTCTCGCAAGACGCGTCCGTGGTCGTCGCCGACGACGGAGAGCTCGAGCTCGACGACCTGACCAGGCTTCCAGCGGTAGGTCTGGATGTCCGGAGGCTCCGGGACGCCGTGCCCGTTGTAGCGAAGCGGCTCCTCGCGGTACGGGAAGTCGAGCCAGATCACGGGATGGTCGTCGCGCAGCGCGAAGCCGACCCCGGCCTGGCCCAGCGGGCTCACCTCCTTCGTGACGAGGCCGCCGCCGCGGGCGAAGACGGCCGGTGTCGCGCAGCGGTCGGCGCGAAACGACCAGGAATCGGATTCGAGCCGCTCCGTGTCGACGCGGCCCGGCGTGAACCGGGGGTAGAGCCGTGAGTTGCCCTCCGGCCGGTTCTCCCCGTAGAAGACGCCGGGCACGAGCCAGGCAGGGTCGTCGGTCGCGGGTAGGACGCGCTCGACGCGGATCCCCGCGTCGACGGGCTCGGCGCCCTCGTAGGTGACGGTGACGCCGTCGAAGCGAAAGCTGTCGACCGGCGAGCCGTCGAGGGCCAGCGCGCTAAGCCGCAGCATTCCAGCCCTCGATTCGCAGCTCTCCCACCGGCCCCGCGACCTCGAGCTCCCGCGTCTCGCCCGGAAGCAGGTCGAGCACGTTGTCCGAGAACGTGACCCGACCCGACTCCGACGCGGGGCGGGCGCCCTCGAGCACGAGGCCGAGCGCGGCCACATCGGCCGGGTTTTTAAGTACCAGGCTGTTACCTGGGGTTCTCCTGATCGAGAGCTGCGCTGGAGGGAGGTCGAGGAGCGGCGCGAGATCGTTCGTGCGCGTCAGCACATAGCGGTTGCCGCTCACGTCGAGCACGAAGACGTCCGCCGCGAATGCCGCGAGCGACGCCGCGATCTCGTCATCCTCCGGCTGCGCGACCACCGTGCCGTCGAGGTCGAGGAGCCGCGCCGGCGCCGTCACGCGCGCGCTCCCCTCGACCTCGCCCCCACCGTCCCCCGAACCCCAGGCCCAGGTCGCGAACGAGGCGCTCGGAGCGCCGCGATAGGCGCGCCGCACGCCCCAGTAGGCCGGCTTCGGATCCCCGTGCCAGTCGACGGCGGTCGTGCACCAGGCGTTCGGGAACGGCTCGTTCAGCTGCCACGGAATCACGCCGGCGCCGCGCCGCAGCGTCGTCTCGACGGCGTAGCGGAGTCCCTCGTACTGGAGCCACTGCGACGCGCGGCGCAACGTCTCGAGGTCGTCCAGCCGCCCGCCGAAGCACTCACGGACGAGCGGCGCGTTGATCCACCAGTTGCCGAGGTGCTCGTAGACCGGGTTCGTGCGATCGGCCGGCCAGCGGTGCTCCTCGGCGATCAGCGCCTCGAACGCGCGCCGGTTCGTCATCCCCTCCACCCCGAACTCGCTGTGCAGCACGCACCGGCGCGACCGTAGTGCGTCGGGTGCCCGCGCAGGCCCTGGTGCTCCCACGGCCCGTGCAGGTCGCGATCGTCCGGTGAGGGCGAGGTCGCCAACCAGGGTCGCCCAGGGTCGAGCTCCTCAACGACCTCGCGGAGCGCGACGAGCGCCGGCTCGGCGCCGTCCGCGTCGAGCTCGTTGCCGCCGCCCCAGATCGCGAGCGACGGATGCCGGCGGAGCCTCGGGACGATCTGCTCGGCGTCGCTTCGCAGGGTCGAGACGAAGTCCGGATCGTCGGACGGAATGCTCTCGATCCCGGAGCTCGACTGGCTGAACTCCTGCCAGACGAGCAGGCCGAGACGGTCGCAGTGCTCGTAGAACTCGCGCGTCTCGATCAGGCCGCCGCGCCAGACGCGAATGACGTTGGCACCGGCGGCCGCGGCGAGTCCGAGCAGGTGCGCCAGCTTCTCCGGTCTCGGGACGCCATAGAGCGCGTCGATCGGAACCCAGTTCCAGCCCCTGATCGGCAGCGGGACGCCGTTGACCGTCAGGCGGTAGTCGGCGAGCTCGACCGTGCGAAACCCGACCTCGAAGCCGTCCGCCTCGTACAGATGCTGCTCGCCGAGGCCGTGCGGCCACCAGAGCCTCGGCGCCTCGACCCGGAGAGCCACCTCGCCCTCGACCTCCACCGTGCCGACTCCGTCCTCGAGGCGGACGACCGGAAAGCGCGCCCGCTCGGGATCGAGCGTGACCGGGCGCCAGATCCCCTGGTGGATCAGCCGCGGGCAGAAGTCCCAGCCGTAGCCCATCCGGCTCTTGTGGACGCGCACGCGGCTCGTGCGGCCGACCTGAGCCTCGCTCTCCGGCGCCGCGTGCACGGCCACCGAGAGCAGGTGCTCGCCCTCCAGCACCTCGACGCGGAAGGGCGTGAAAGCGCCGACGTGGTGCGCGACCTCCTCGCCGTCCACGAAAACCGTCGCCTCGTGATCGACGCCCGCGAGCTCGATCGTGCCGCCGGAGACGCGCCGCCGGTAGACCCAGGTGCACGCAGGCACCCACTCGGCGAGCCTGCTCTGGCGCTCGAAGTACGGATCGGCCACCTCGCCCGCGCGGACGAGATCGTCGAGGACGCTGCCGGGAACGCGCGCCGGCAGCCAGCCCGCATCGTCCCAGGGCCTTCCTACGTGCCAGCGCCACTCGTCGCCCAGCCAGCCCTTGAACTGCCAGTCGTGCCCATCGAGAGAGATCACGCGAGCGAGCTCACCACTCGAGCAGGTCGGTCTGGATCGCCGGCTCGCCGTCGGCGGGGAGGACGAACGTCTTGATCTCGTGCGGGCCGAAGTCCGCCTCGATCGTCCGGCCGAGCACCTCGAGCGTCGCGTGCGCCGCGCGTCCCGCCGACTCGAACGCGCGCACGACGTGCCCCTCGCCGTCTTCGCCGCGCTTCACGACGGTGAGGACGACGTCGCCGCCACCGTCCGAGGCGAAGCCGCGGGCCTGCGGGAGCGACCCGTCGTGGAAGGTCTCGATCAGGGCGAAGGGCGGCTGGTTCAGCTCGGCCGCCCGCCGGACGACGTCCGCATCGCGCCAGTCGCCGGCGTGTGGGATCAGACGCACGAGGAAGCTCTGCCGGCCCTGATCCATGTACTCGAAGTCGCCGTCCTCCTCGAGCTCGCGCGGGTCGTGCCAGGCCCAGACGGGACTCCGGACAGCGCTGATCCCGATATCCGCTCCGGCGCCGGCGAAGCCGCCTCCGCTCTCTGGCTGCTCCGTCGAGCCTACGCGGCTGTCACCGCCGCGCACGTCGTAGCCGTACTTTGCGTCGTTGACGACGGTCAGGCCGCGCCCCGCGCTCGAAACGTCGACCCACGACGGCCCCGGCTCCTCGTCGCCGGCCGCAGGGCGCTCGAGGTGGCCGTACGGCGTCTCGAACGTGGCCGTGTCCGTCTCGACCGAGGTCGGATACCGCAGCTTCAGCAGCTTCAGCTGCTCGTGCCAGTCGAGCGCGACGCGGACGTCGAGGTAGGGCACGTCTGCGCCGAGGGCATAGTCCTCGCGCAGCGTCGAGGCGCCGTATCGGCTCTCGACGCGGACGATCGCCCGGACGGGCCCGGTCTCCAGCAGGCGCACGGAGACACACGCGAACTCGCCGAGCTCCTCGTCGTAGGCGGTGACGCCATGGCCCCACGTGTCGCTCCGGTCCTCGATGACCACCGCGTGCTTCGACGCGGGCGCCGCGAGGTCGGCGCCCGTGGCCTTGACGACGAGCCTTGCGATCCGGCCCGTCTCGGGATCGAGCTCGAGGAGCAGGTGCTCGTTCTCGAGCCCGGTCTGCGAGGCGGAGACCTTGTGTTTCCGAACCACGAGCTCGCCCTTGCGGACGCGATAGGTGCGGTAGCCCAGCGGCGGCACCTCGACGGGAAAGACGAAGCGCCCGCGCGAGCTACTCATCGTCGTCAGCGGACGCGTCATCTGCATCGGCACCGCCTCGCCCGCGTCGTCTACCACGTGCGCCCCCTCCGCCCGCAGCCACGTGTACTCGACCTCCGCGTCGGCGCGCAGCGGCCACGGGTGTGGGTTGAAGACGACGACCGGGCGCATCTCCTCTTCCTGCTCGATCTCGATCTGCCGCGCGATCGACTGCACAGCGGCGTTGAAGGCGTTCGCGGCGAGTGACGAGGCGTGCCCGATCTGGTCGCGGGCATCCTCGTACGCCGGCTCGATCGAGGTGCCGGCGAGCGTGTCGTGGAACTGGTTGAAGAGGAGGAGCTTCCAGCCCCGCGTGAGCTTCTCGAGCGGATAGGGCCGCAGGCCGAGCGAGTCCGCGACCGCGCTCCACTTCTCCGCGCGCTGGAGCAGGTTCTCCGCGCGCCGGTTCCAGCGCTTGATCCCCGAATGCGTCGTGTAGCAGCCCGGCGAGTGGTGCTGGAGCTCGCCGTGCACCGTCGGGTAGTCGCCGCCGTTTCTCGCCACGCCGTCGAAGAAGCGGCGGAGCGAGCTGAGCTCGAGCCGCGGCGTGCCCCCGGTCTCGTTCAGCCGCGCGATCTGATCGAGGTTCGCCTTCGTCGGCCCTCCGCCGTGGTTGCCGACGCCGTAGAAGACGGCGTACTCCTCGCGGTCGCCGGGAAGCGACGCGATCGCCTTCTCGACGTGCTCGCCGAGGTCGTCCTTCGGGGCGCAGTACTCATGCGGGATCCGGTAGGCGAGGACGCGCGAGCCGTCAAGCGATTCCCACCAGAAGATCGGGCTCTCGAGCGTCTTCTCCTTCGGGCCGGGCCGGAGGAAGACGTAGGAGTCGACGCCCGACTTGCGCAGGATCTGCGGGATCGTCGCGTTGTGACCGAAGGAGTCGAGGTTCGCGCCGCTCGTCGCCGTGATCCCGAACTTCTCGCGGAGGTAACGCTGGCCGTAGAGCGCCTGGCGCACGAGCGACTCGCCCGAGGGGATGTTGCAGTCCGGCTCGACCCACCAGCCGCCGACGACCTGGAACCGGCCCTCGGCGATCCGCTCGCGGATCCTGGAGAAGAGCTCCCGATCGCTTTCCTCGACCCACTCGAAGAAGAGGGACGAGTCGCAGGTGAAGACGAAGTCCGGGTACTCCTCCAGCCGATCGATCGCCGACTGGAACGTGGCGCGGACCTCCTGATAGCCCTCGGGCCACTGCCAGAGCCACACCGGGTCGATGTGCGCGTTCCCGATCATGTGGATCCGGCGGCTGCTCATTCGCCGGCCGCCCAGCGGTCGACGCGGTCGACGATCAGGTGGAGGAAGAAGACGTGCAGCTCCTGGATCCGCGCGGTGGACTCCGACGGGACGAGGACCGCGTGGTCGGCATGCTGGAGCGCCGGGCCGCCCTCGCCGCCTCCGAACAGGATCGTGGTTGCTCCCGCCTCCTTCGCGGCGGCGAGCCCGCGGACGGCGTTCGGCGACCGGCCGCTCGTCGAGAACGCGACAACGACGTCTCCCGGTCGCGCGAAGGCCCGCACCTGGCGCTCGAATACCTCCTCGAAGGAGTAGTCGTTCGCAATGCAGGTGAGCGTCGCTGCGTCGACCGCCAGCGACTGGGCGGGAAGCGGCCGGCGTTCGCGCTTGAACCGGCCGACGAGCTCCTCGGCGAGGTGCGTCGCGTCAAGCGAGCTACCGCCGTTCCCGAACGTGTAGAGGCGGCCGTTAGCGGCGAAGCAGTCGACGACCACCCGTCCGATCTCGTCCACACGGGGGAGCAGCCCCTCAATTCGGGTCGCCAGCTCGAGGTGCTCGGCAAGCGCGCGGGAGTTTGTCTCAGCCATCGAGCACGATGCTCGAGGCGGTGCGTTCTGTCGCGATCGCGGCCGCTCCGACGACACCGACGTGCTCGCCCAGGGCGGACTCGACGATCTGCGCCGCCTCTCCGGCCGTCGGCATCGCCTCGGCGCGCACACACGCCCGCACAGGCCCGAGCAGCTGCTCACCGGTGCCGCTCACGACCCCGCCGCCGAGGACAACCAGCTCCGGCTCGAACAAGTTGACGATCGACGTGAGGCCGCAGGCGAGAGCGTCGATCGTCGCCTCCCACACCACCGTCGCGCGCGCGTCGCCTATCTTCGCCGCCGCGGCGACCTCGCCGGCAGTGACCTCTCCCATCCCGACCTCGCGGGCTCGTTCGGCGATCGACGTCCCGGAGACGTACGCCTCGAGGCACCCCTTCCGCCCGCAGCCGCGGCAGAGCCGTCCGTCGCAGTCGACGGTGACGTGCCCCAGCTCGCCGCCGTTGCCGCTCGCGCCGCGGTAGAGCCGTCCGCCGATGACGATGCCGCCGCCGACGCCGGTCGAGATCGTTAGGTAGACCATATGGCTGGTGCCGGTGCCGGCGCAGTAGCGGTGTTCGTCGGCGGGGGCGGCGGTCGCGTGGTTCGCGAGGGCGACCGGGAGCCCGAACGCCTCCCCGGCCCGCGCGGCGAGCGGTACGTCGCACCAGCCCGGAAGGTGCGGAGGCGCGATGAGCACGCCGCGCGTCGTGTCGAGAGGCCCGCCCGCGCCGATCCCGACGGCGTCGATCTGCGCCCACTCCACCCCGGACTCGTCGACTGCACGACGACCGAGCTGGAAGAGGCGCTCGAGCCCCCGCTCCGGCCCTTCCTTGGCATTCGTCGACTCGACTACGAAGGAGCGCACCCGGCCGGCCGAGTCGACGACGCCAGCGGCCAGCTTCGTCCCGCCGATGTCGAGCCCCAGCACGTGAGGCGGGCGCGCGAGATCCGAGCCGTCGGCGACGGCGGTCGGCGACCCGAGGGTCGTCATTAGCCCTTCCGTCCCTGGGTGGCGATGCCCTCGATGAAGTA
>JBPCJB010000064.1:0-13231 GCA_051005735.1 Gaiellaceae bacterium
CGGTTGGCTGGGCGATCCTGTTCGCGGTCGCCGGGGTGAAGCCCGCCGTCGTCGAGCGGTGGAGGTTGTAGCGGCTGATCCCGCCCGCGTCGGTCGCAGCCGTCCAGGAGAGCGCCACCTGGCCCGCCCCGCCCGCCGCGCTCAGGTTGCTCGGCGCACTCGGCGGCGTCGTATCCGCCGTCGCCGTCCCGCCTGCCTCGTTGCCGGCGGGGCCGACGTTGCCGGCCGCGTCCTCGGCCGTCACCTTGTAGAAGTAGCTCCCGGCAGCGAGGCCCGAATCGACGTAGCTCGTCCCCGCCGGCTGGCCGATCCGGTTCGCCGTCGAGGGCGTGAATCCCGAGGTCGCCGACCGATGGACGTTGTACCGGGTGACGCCGACGTCGTCTGCCGCTGCGCCCCAGCTGAGGGAGACCTGTCCGAGGCCGCCGATCGCGGCCAGGGTGCCGGGAGCGCTCGGGGACGTCGAGTCGGGGCTGCTGATCGAGGTGTTCATGTCGGTCTGGAGCTCGGCGGCGCTGAGCGCGCGGTTGTAGATGCGGACCTCGTCGATCAGGCCGTTGAACCACTCGTCCCAGATCGAGTTGCCGCCGATCTTCACCGGCGAGGTCGACGTGAGGATCGTGCCGGCGACCGCCAGCGTCGCGACCTGCGTCCCGTTGACGTAGAGACGCTGCGTCGTGCCGTCGTAGGTCACCGCCAGGTGCGTCCACGCGCCGGCCGGGATTGCCGCTATGCCGTCGAGGAGCCGTGCGGTGCTGCCGACGGTCACCTGCGATTGCGGCCTGTTCGTGTCCGAGCTCGCGTAGAGGCCGTAGACGAGACCGCCGGGACGCTCCTTGACGAGCAGTGTCCGGAAGCTCGTGACGGTGGTCGGCCTGACCCACCCCTCGATCGTCATCCCGGTGGTGAGATCGAGCGAGCTCGAGTCGGCGACGGTCACCGAGGCGTTCGTGCCGTTGAAAGAGAGCGCGTTGCCGAACTTGCCTGCGGCGGCGCCGGCCCAGGTGGCGTTCGTGAGGCTGCCGCCGTTGCCGTTCCCCGACTGATCCGAGGCGGTCGCGCCGCTTCCGCCATCGAAGCCGTACGCGGCGACCAAGCCCGGCGGAGGGCCGCCCGGCGTCACCGTCGCGCTCGCCTGGTTCGAGGCCGGGCTGATGTTCCCGGCGGCGTCCTCGGCCGTCACCTTGTAGTAGTAGGTGCCCGCGGCGACCGTGTCCGTGTGGCTCGTCCCGGTCGGCTGCGCAATCCTGTTCGCGGTGTTCGGCGTGAAGCCCGCTGTGGTGGAGCGGTGGACGTTGTACCGGGTGACCCCGCCTGCGTCGGTCGAGGCTCCCCACGTCAGGGCGATCTGACCGGCCGTGGCGGTCGCCGCCAAGCTCGTCGGAGCCGTCGGCGGAACGCTGTCCGCAGCCGCGGAGACCCGAACGAAGGAGGCGACGGACGGCACACCGTTCGAATCGACGAGGAAGAGCATGTAGTCGCCCGGCGGCGCGAGGTTGGCGGTCGCGGGCGCCGTCACGGTCACCTTTCCGGTCCCGGGCGTGAAGTTGAGAAACTGGAAGCGCTGGTTCATGTCGATCGCGTGCGTGACCGAAGGGAGCCGGATCAGCGAGACCTTCGAGATCGAGGCCGCGTTCGGCGTCGTCACGTCGAAGCTCGCGCCGTAGGACGCCGCGGACGGCACGGCCGTGATCGTCGGCCGCGGGCCCTTGAAGAGGTACGGCGGCGAGTAGATCTCCGCGTTCTTCTGGTTCACCGCGGTCGAGCTCGGAAGCTGCCCGCCTCCCCCCATCACGACCCGGCCGTCCGGCAGGAGCAGCGCGGTCGAGTGGTAGAGGCGGCCGTTCTGGAGCGAGTCGACCTGCGTCCAAGTCTGCGTGTCCGGGTTCCAGATCTCCGCCGGCAGGACTGAGTTCGCGATCTCGACGCCGTCGGACGTGGTGCCGCCGCCGCTCGCCAGTACGGTCCCGTCGGGCAGGAGCGTCAGGTTGTGGTAGGCCCGGGCCCGGTTCATCGCCGCCGTCTCGCGCCAGGCCGGCGTGGGCGCGCTCAGGTCGATCACCGCGGTGCGCGCGTGCGCGTTGTAGGTATCCGTGCCACGGAAGCCCGGATCGGCCCAGGAGCCGGACTTCATGATCTTGTTCGGCCGGTACATGACGCCGCTCATGCCGTCGATCGGGCTCGTCCCGACGACCGACCAGGTCGACGTCGCGGGGTTGAGGATCCGCGTGATCTTGTCCGGCCCGGCGTCGAAGACACGCCCGTCCGAGAGCAGGAACATGAACGGGTAGAGCGGCGAGTTGAGTCGTGCCGACTCGAGGTCGGTCCACGTGTTCGTAGTCGGGCTGTAGATCGACGGCAGCGAGTTCACCGACGAATCCCTGAAGGGCGGGTCGCCGGGCTGGTTGGTCTGGATGTTGTCGCCTGCGAACGTGAGGACGCGGCCGTCCGCCAGCTGCGTCGCCGTCGGGTACCACCGCCTGACAGACATATCGGGGCCCCGGAAGTAGGTTCTCGTCGTCGGATCGAAGATGGTCGTGTCTGGGAGACCGAAGTTCGCGCTCACATGGCCCCCCACAAGCAGCGTGCGGCCGTCGGCAAGCTGGACGTGACCCGAGCAGAACAGATTCCGGCCATAGGGAATGGGGAGGAAAGCGCCCGACGCGGGGTCCCAGAGCCGCTCCGAGTTCGTCCCGTCGTCGAAACCGTCGAGCATGAAGACCTGCCCGGTCGGCTCGAGCGACATGTGGACGGCCACAATCGGCCACGCGACCGGATCGCTCCAATCGCCGACCTGGTCGGGTGTTGCGCTGACGGCTGCGCTCGAGCCGCTCAGCTGGACGAGCGCGAGGCCGAAGACACTGGCCGCCAGCGCCCAGCGTTGCCAGGAGGGGAGCCAACGCCAGAGCCGGTGAGTCCCAGTTGCCGTGGCTCGCATCGTCAGGAGCGGCGTGACCGGATCTGGGGACCGACGACGAGCCGTTGGAGCACCCCTCCGCGCACGCCTACGCGCGAGGCGAGGTGCTCGGTCGCGAGCGAGAGCCCGTACGCGGCCATTGGGACGAGGACGAGCTCGAGCCGGAAGGCGCTGAAGACGGGCGCGGCAAGTACATAGCCGATCCCGAGCACGGCCGCGGCCGCGAGCAGCGACGTCGAGGGGCTTCCCTTCCGCTGCCGCCAGACGAGGAGCAGGAGCGCGAGAACGCCGCCGACGAGATAGAGACCGGTGTACCACTCCCCGCGGCGGAGGAACCCGACGTTCGCGCGGACGAGTTGAACCGCCGCGTCCGGATACCGGCTTGCGATGAACGGCCAGGAGGTGTCCGCCGAGGGCTCGGACTCGTTGACGAGGAGCGCGAGCAGCTCGCGGACCGGCGTGGTGAAGAGCAGGAGGGCCGGCAGGGCGGCAGCGAGACCCGATCCGAAGAGCGCGATCGACGTGCGCGAGCGGTTCCGGACGGCGCACCAGGCGGCGGCGAGCACCGGAATCCAGGTGCTGTCGCGCGTGAAGGCGAGGAGGGCGATCGCACCGATCCAGAGCGGAAGCCATCGAAGGCCGCGGTCGAGCGTGAGCAGCGCGGCACCGAGGGCGATGATCTCGAGCGCGAGCCCCCAGCTGTCCGTGAGTGGGAAGGACGAATGGAGGGCGAGCGGAGGCAGGAAGATCGTGGCAACCGTCACGGCAGCCGCGATCGCGAGTCGGAAGCGCAGGACCAGCAGGCCGAAGAGCGCGATGATCGCGGCGATGTAGCCGGCGAGGGAGAGGTAGAGGAGCGACCGCTCCTCGGCCAACGGGTAGATGGCGGCTCCAGCTAGAGGCAGCGCGACTCGCCGCTCGTAGAAGGGCCTGTTGTACTCGACCCAGCGGGCGTTGCCGGTGTGCCCCGGATCGCGTGCGCGGAGCTCCGCCGAGACCGGTCCCCCAAATGTCTGCTCGAGGGCCTCGGCGCCATCGGCCCCTCGGAACTCGAGCAGTCGCGCCTGGTAGAAGAGCGCGTCCGGGGTCCACTCGACCGGGTCGCTGAACGTGGGCCAGACGGAGGCGCAGGCGAGTGCCGCGAGCGCCACTGCTAGCAGGCCGACCAGCGGCTTGCGGGCTCTCGTCATGGCAGAGCCAGCCCCTTCCGAGCCTTCGCTCACGACGGCGTGGCGGCGAGGACAGCCGGGATCGGGATCGGGAGCCGCCGCCCACCTCGCCTGGGCTTGCTCCGAACCGCTCCGTGGACTGTGTCGCCGACGACCGCGTGCTCGATTGCAGCGGCTGCGCGCAGGCCGGCCCGCCCGTCCCACAGCGGCGGCACGATGTCGCGACGCGGCGCGCCGAGAAGCGACGGGATCTCCGCGATCCGGCTCGGCTCGAGCCCGAGGAGCACGTTCGAGCCGTGGCTGACCGTGACCGGCCGCTCGGTGTTCGCCCGCAGCGTGAAGCACGGGATCGAGAGCGCCGTCGTCTCCTCCTGGACGCCGCCGGAATCGGTGACGACGGCGGCGGCACCGATCTGGAGCGAGAGGAAGGGGCCGTAGCCGAGCGGCGGCACGAGCTGCACGCGACGCGGCACCCCCGTGGCGGAGAGCCGCTGTCGCGTGCGGGGATGCACGGGGAAGAGCACGGGCAGCTCGCGCGCCAGGTGCTCGAGCGCCGTGATCGTCTCCGCCAGCAGCCGGGGGTCGTCGACGAGAGCCGGCCGGTGAAGGGTGACGAGCACATACTCGTTCTGCTCGAGGCCATAGTCCCGCCAGGCCTCGAGCGCGAGTGCCCGCTCGGCGTTCGCAACGAGTGTGTCGATCATCGTGTTGCCGACGAAGACGACGCCGTCGGTGATGCCCTCTCCCGCGAGGTTGTCGTTCGCCTCCGCGGAGTGGGTGAGCAGGAGCGTCGACAGGTGATCCGTCAGCCGGCGATTGTGCTCCTCCGGCATCGTCCGGTCGTTGCTCCGGAGGCCCGCCTCGAGATGGCAGACCGGGATCCCCAGCTTCGCGGCGGCGAGGGCGCCGGCGAGCGTCGAGTTGACGTCACCCGGGACGAGGACGAGGTCCGGCCGCCACTCCTCGAAGACTCGTTCGAGCTCGGTGAGGGCGCGAGCGGTCTGGGCGCCGTGGCTGCCCGAGCCCACCGCGAGTTGCTCGTGTGGCGTCGGCAGCGGCAGCTCCGCGAAGAAGACGTCGGTGATGTCGCGGTCGTAGTGCTGCCCGGTATGGACGAGGCGCTGCTCCACGCGCCCGCTCCGCTCCAGCGCCGCGTACACGGGCGCGACCTTCATGTAATTCGGCCTGGCCCCGACGACGTGGCACACGAGCTTCCGACGGGCCATCAGCGCTGTGCCGACGCTCCGGCAGCAACCCGCTCCGCGACGAGCCGCCGCTGGCGGTGCCACTCGATCGTCCTCGTGAGGCCGTCGCCGAGCGAGACCCGAGCCTCGAAGCGGAGCAGCTCGCGCGCCTTCGTCGTATCGGGCAGCCGGTGTCGGACGTCCTGGTAGTTGCCCGGCAGCTCGTCGTAGCCGACGAACGTCGCGCGCAGCGGCTGCGGGATCCCGAGCCGCTCCTGGATGTCCAGCGCGAGCTCGTGGATCGTTCGGAGCTCCGTCGAGCCGATGTTCACGACCTCGCCGCGCGACTCGGGTGTCTCCAGTGCCCGCATGAAGCCGTCGACGGTGTCCTCGACGTAGGTGAAGCTCCGCGTCTGGAGGCCGTCGCCGTGGATCTCCAGCTGCTCGCCGTCGAGGAGCGCCTCGATGAAGGTCACCGTTGGTCCGCCCCACCAGGAGAGGTGGTTGCGCGGGCCGTAGACGTTGAACAACCGCAGGATCGTCACCTTCAGGCCGCGCTCGTCCGCGAGCGCGAGCGCGTGATGCTCGTCGTACATCTTCGAGACCGCATACGCCCACCGCTTCGTCGTCGGCGGCCCGATCACGAGCTGCCCGTCTTCGCGGTACGGGGGCGTTCCGTCGCCGTAGACGTCCGAGGTCGACGTCACGACGATGTCGGCATCCAGCGCGAGTGCGACCGAGCAGGCCGCATCGACGCCGGCGACGTTGACCTCGAGCGTCGAGAGCGTGCCGCCGTAGCGCGGGATCTTCTTCGCCGCGAGGTGCATGATCGCGTCGCAGCCGTCGAAGGCGACGCGCAACGCTCGCCGCTCGGTGCAGTCGACCGTCGCGAGCCGGAAGTGGGGGTGCGCGAGGCACGTCTCGAGGTTCGCGATCGAGCCGTAGGAGAGATCGTCGACTCCGACGACCTCATAGCCGCGCTCGAGCAGCCGGTCGCACAGGTGCGACCCCACGAAGCCCGCGGCTCCCGTGACTCCGATCCTCTTCACGACGGCCTCCTTCTCGCGGATCTGGATGAGCGGTCGGTCATGCTGCCGCCCGTGCCGCAGCCGGCAGTCGCTCGAGGATTCCCGGCACCACCCGGTCGGCGACCCCGATCACGGCCTGCCCGCTGACGATCTCTGGATAGACGTGGGCGGTAGAGGCGAGGGACAGGCCGGGCGCGGGGTGCAGCTCGGGAATCCGCCCGGCTCCGCCGACGAGATGCACGGGCTCCGTGACTCGCGCCCGCTGGACGACGGAGGAGACGATCTCGTCGCTGCGGAGATCGGGGAAGATCTGCCGGGCGTGGCCGAGGTAGTCGCGCTCGAGCTCGTCGAGGCCCCGCTCCTGGTCCGGATGACCGGGGTCGACGTACTTCGACACGTAGAGGAGGTGGCCGCCGACGCGCTCGGGGTCGACGACGTGCGTCGTCTCGACGACCGTCGTCAGCGGCACCCGCCGGTCGGTGATGTTCAGGTGGTAGTACGGGCTGACGCTCCGCGAGACGCGGAGGAGCAGGCAGACCACGCCGAGGTAGCGGCAATGGTCGGGCGGCGCCTGCAGGGCGAACTGCGGCGCGAGCAGGCGGCGCGCCATCGGCGGCGCCAGCGTGCAGAGGACGTGATCGAAGGCCTCGAAGCGACCGCCGACGACGATCCCCGTCGCAGCGCCTCCCTCGCCGGCGATCTGCTCGACCGTCGCGCCCGGGTGCACCTTGCCGCCGAGCGCGACGATCCGGCGCTGGAGCTCGTCGATCAGCGCCTGGTAGCCGCCGTCGAGCCAGCCCATCACCTCCCGCCCGCCCTTGTCGCGCGTCGCCCCCATCCGCCGGGTGCGGGCCCAGATGTACGTTGCCGGCAGGTCGTCGTAGCGGCCGTCGAACTTCGAGTCGAGCAGGGGCTTCCAGAGCTTCTCGACCACGCGCGACCCGCTCGTCCGGCGGAGCCAGTCGAGCAGCGGCGTGTCGTCGAGCCGGTCGTGGCCCTTCGTCAACTGGCACCGGGCGACGAAGAGAGCGAGCCGCGCCCGGTCGCGGGGCCGCAGCAGCGGGAAGGTGAGGAACTCCTTCGGCGAGGTCATCGAAAAGAGCCGGCCAGTGTCGTAGAAGCCCACCTTCGTGGGTCGATAGCGCCAGCGATCTCCGAGACCGAGTTCCTCCGCGAGCCCGACGACGCGGTGGTCGGTCGGCAGGACGACGTGGTAGAAGCGGTCGACGTGCGTGCCGTCGAAGTCGAACGAGCCGACGAGCCCGCCGAGGTCGGGCGCCCGCTCGTAGAGCGACACGGCGACGCCCGCCTGCGCCAGGCGAAAGGCGGCGGTCATCCCGAGGATGCCGCCGCCGACGATCCCGACCCTGGACGACGGGGTCACGCGCTGTGGCCCTCCGGCGCGGTCGAGCGTTCGCGGAAGAGCATGCGCCGGTAGGCGACCATCGTCCGGAAGACGGGCATCTTGCTCTTGCCCGAGCGGCGACTCCAGTCGAGCGCGACCGGCACCTCGACGATCGTCGCGCCCATGGTCGAGAGCTTCCAGAGCAGCTCCGCCTTGCAGGCGAAGCCGGGCTCGCGGATCAGTTGGTCGCCGTGGCGACGCGACGCGGCGCGGAGCGCCGAGGCGCGATAGACGCGGAAAAAGGAGGAGACGGTCTTTGCCTCGAGGCCGAGCGCGCGCCGCACGACCCAGCCGGCGCCCGTGCTCAGCGCGCGCCTGTGCATGCTCACATTCACCATCGTCCAGTCGGCGAGCACCACGTCCGCTCCGCCGGCGGCTCTGGCGATCATCTCCGGCAGGGCGCCGAGGTCGCTCGTCGTGTCGGCCTCCATCGTCACGATCAGCGCGTCCCTCCCCGCGCAGGCGAGCGCGGCGGCGAAGCCGACTCTGAAGGCGGCGCCGGGACCCTCGTTCACCTCCAGCCGCACGAGCTCGACCGGCAGCGTGCCGGCGTAGGAGGCGACGAGCTCCGCGGTGCCATCACTCGAGCCGTCGTCGACGATGAAGATGCGAGATCCGGCTCCGAGCAGCTCGCCCACAGCCATGAGGTCGGCGAACAGGCTCGGCAGGTTCTCTTCCTCGTTGAAGGCGGGAATCACGAACAGCAGCTGACGCGGACCGTCCGCCTCGGCCGCGTTCCGCCCGGTCCGTTCGTCGTGCCGTGCGCTGCTGGTCACGCTTCACTCTCCGCATTCGTTTTCCGCAGTGCCCGAGAGATGAGACTATGAGCGGGTCGGTAGGGCTTCCAGGCCAGAGCGGAAAACCGTCCACCGGGCGGGGTAGCTAGCCCTTCGGGGGGCAGCGACCCTCGCGTCGGATGCGGGAAATCCTGATCCGAAGGGGATTCCACGCCGGTTGTTCGGGTGCGCATGATGCTCGGCGTGGCGGCACTGAGGCGACCCTCCGTCCGAGTTTGCTCGAAGGCCGGCGAGCAACGTCGTCGCCGGCGGTACTCGTGACCGAAGTCGTCGCCACCCCGCCGCTCGCACGCGAACGCGCTCTCAAGCGATCGCGGACGCTCTCGGGAGCGTGGCTGCTCTCGGGCGCGACCGTCGGCTCGGGCGTCCTCGCGTACGTCTACCACGTGCTGGCTGCGCGGACGCTCGGCCCCGATGCGTACGGGCTCGTCGCCGTGCTCTGGGCGACCATGTTCCTGCTCGTGATCGTGCTCTTCCGCCCGCTCGAGCAGACCGCGTCGCGGGCGATTGCAAACCGGGTCGCACGCGGCGACGAGGTCCGCACCGTCCTGCGCGCGCTGCTCGTCATCTACGGGATCGTCACAGCTGGGATCCTCGTCGCCGGGGCGATTACCTGGAGCATCGTGCGAGAGCGCTTGTTTCTCGGCGACGACCTGTTCGTGCTCGCGCTCCTCATCGGCCTTGTCGCCTATGGCGCCGCCTACCTGATGCGCGGCATCTGCGGCGGGCTGCACTGGTTCAAGGGGTACGGAATGCTCCTGCTCGCGGACGGCGGGACGCGGGTGGCCGTGGCTGCCCCGCTCGTCTTCGTTGCCTCGCGCGATCTCGCAGCGGGGGCTGCCGCCGCTGCGGCCGTCGGAAGCATCGCTCTGCCGGTCGTTGCCGGACGCCGACTCCTACGGACCGCTTTCGCAGCGGGCGATGGCCCACCGTTCGGCTGTAGCTCCGCGGTCGCGTTCGCGCTTCCTGCGGCAGTAATCGCTGCGGCCGACCAGGTGCTCGTGAACGGCGGCCCGCTGCTCGTGATGATCGGCGGCGGCGAGAACGCGAGCAAGCTGGCCGGGATCGTCTTCGCGGCCACGATGCTCGTGCGGATCCCGGTCTTCATCTTCCAGGGGCTCGCCACCTCGTTGCTGCCGAACCTGACGAGGCTGCACGCCCATGACGAGCCGGCGCTGTTTCGCCGCGCCGTCCTCCGGGCTGCCGGCGCGCTGGCAGGCTGCGGCGCCGTGATCGTCCTCGGAGCGGCGACTCTCGGGCCCGCGACCATGGAGATCGTCTACGGCGCGGACTACGCGACCGGGAGGCTCGAGCTGGCGCTGCTCGGCGTGGGAGTCGGCTGCTACATGGCGACGGTGACGTTCTCGCAGGCGCTGCTCGCGCTCGATCGGGGCACGGTCGCGGCGGTCGGCTGGTGCGCCGCCGCCGGCGTCTTCCTCGCCGTCTACGCCGGCGTTCCGGGCGCGGCGCTCTTCCGGGTTGCGGTTGCGTTCGCGGTGGCGACGGCTCTCGCCGTTTTCCTGCTTGCAACGACGCTTGCACGGCGAGTCGGTCGCGCGTGAGGACGCGCGTGACCGTCGGCGTCGTGTGTGGCGACCCCGAGGACTCGGGGGTGGTGGCGCGGGCGTTCGCCGACCTGCCGCAGGCATCGCTGCGCTGGATCTGCGACGACGCTCACCGGCTGCCCCTGACCGACCGCATGGCGGGGCCGTCGACGACGGCGGATCTCGACAACCTCCTGCGCGACGAGGACCTCGATGTGATCGCCTTCGCGTCGACCGCGCTCACCTCGGGCGGGCGAGCGCTTACCGCGCTCGAGCACGACAAGCACGTCTTCGTGAGCGGCGCGCTCGCGCAGACCTCGGCGGAGGCCGACCAGCTGGTCGAGGCGGCTGCCCGGCGCGACCGGCGGCTGGTCGCGCACAACTCCGCGCTGCGGCGTCCCGGGCAGCGCAGGCTGCGGCGCCTGATCGAAAGAGGTGCGCTCGGGGAGATCTTCTACCTGCACACGCGACGCTACGCGCATCGCGCAGACGACCGTCCCGAGCTCCTCTGGGGGCTCACGGCAGACGCGGTCACGCTCGTACTCGATCTGCTCGGAGACCAGCCGGTCGAGGTCGATGCGCGCGGCGAGTCCTACCTCGGCGGCGCCGGACCGGATGTGATCTTCGCCTCGCTGCAGTTCGCGACGGGAATTACGGCCCACCTCCATCTCTCGCGACTCGAGGGCGAGGAAGCTGAGCGCCTGTCCGTCGTCGGGTCCGAGGT
Source organism: Gaiellaceae bacterium (assembly GCA_051005735.1). Lineage (GTDB taxonomy): Bacteria > Actinomycetota > Thermoleophilia > Gaiellales > Gaiellaceae > Gaiellasilicea. Next base: position 10,769 of record JBPCJB010000064.1, read on the forward strand.
GACTGCCGTGCTGGACATCGCGGAGCCGAATCGGGAGCTGACCCTGCACGCGAACGGGCCGCGGGCGTTCGACGAGCTCGCTCTCGAGCAGGGCGGCACGATCACGTTCTGGCTTCCGCAGGACGACCCGCTCCGGCTCGGCTGTGCCGAGTTCGTCACGGCGGTCCGCTCGCCCGGGCACCATCAGGGGGCGCGGGAGGCGGCGGCGACGATCGCAGCGCTCGAGGCGCTGAAGCGGGCCTATGTCAGGCAAGCGCCCGAGGGCTTGGCCGCGCGCACGCTGGCGCTGAACGAAAATGTGATCGCGATCCGCGCGCATTGACAGGATCGCGCGCGCGGGGAAGGAACCGGCCGCCTCCCGACCAAGCGGAGGCGACCGTGTGGGTCGAGCATGCGCGGCGCGCGTCTCGGCGCGCATCCCCCGAAAGGGGCAGCCTTGCGGGAGAAGCGAACGGTGAGATTCCTGCTTGGTCGCCAGAAACCCCACCGCCGCCTGCCGGCGCCGCCGAGAGAGTCCTGCGGCGCCACGGCGCCCATGATGCGGCCTCACAGGCGCCGCCCGACCCTACGACGCGGGCGGAGCCCGTGCAACTGGCCGAAGGGGCGGAGTACTCCCTGACGCGGGCTCGACCCGCTGTGGAAAAAGACAGGCCCTGACTCGGGGCGGCGCCGTGCGTTGCGGCGCATTCGCCCACTTCCAGCAGAAACGCCGCTCGAGGCGCGGTGGCGTCGAACATTCGAGAATGTGGAGAAATATCCGCGCGAACCTTCACATTCATCGCGCTTTCCGCTAGAATCGCAGACGTAACCGGAACGCTTGGGGGGAGCGGATCCGGTGTTGAAGAAGGACGAAAGGCGGCTTTCGATGAATGGGTATCACGCACGAACTGCGGTCCTGGTGGATCATCACCCTCTTTGGCTCGAGGCGGTGACTCCGGTCGTGACGGGACTCGGCCTTGCGGTGGTCGGGAAGGAGACTTCGGGACGGCAAGGCCTCGCGTTGATCGAGGAGCATCGTCCCGACGTGCTGGTGACCGGCATCCTTTTGCCGGAGGACGACCTCGACGGAATCGAGGTCGTCAGGCGGGGGATCGAGGCTGTGCCGACGCTGCGTGCGATCGTGCTCTCGCTCTACAGCGACGCGAACCACATCGACGCAGCGCTCGCCGCCGGGGCGGTCGCCTACGTGATCAAGACTGCGCACCCCGAGGATCTACGCTCCGCGATCCGGCAGGCGTTTGCCCACTCGGTGTATCTCCCGGGCAGTCGCCCCGCTGCGAGCTCGAGCACCACGCGGATCGCGGCGGAGGAGCTTCCCGATCTGACGCGGAGAGAGCTGGAGATCCTGCAGCTCGTCGCCGAGGGGCACTCCAACACGCAACTCGCGAAGATGCTCTGGGTGACCGAGCAGACGGTGAAGTTCCACCTCTCGAACGTTTACCGAAAGCTCGACGTCGCCAACCGCACCTAAGCGAGTCGGTGGGCCCAGCTCCACGGGCTGCTCGCGTCCTCTGCCGAGCCCGCACAGCCTGCCAGAGCAGTGTCCGTCGCCTGAGTCGCTCTCCGAGCTCGAGCCCTTGCTCGAGCTCGGTCGGCGGCGTCGGGCGGCGAGGCGCTCCTGCGCGAGCAGGAGCTCGGCGATCTGGATCGCGCTCAGGGCCGCCCCCTTGCGCAGGTTGTCTGCGACGACGAACAGCACGAGCCCGTTCGGTGTCGTCGGGTCGGCGCGGATCCTCCCGACGAGCACGTCGTCGCCGCCCGCCGCACCGAGCGGGGTGGGGAACTGCTCGAGCCGGATCCCCGGCGCGGCGCCGAGGATCGAGGTCGCCTGCTCGGCCGAGAGCGGCTCCTCGGTCTCGAGCCGGTGTTCTCGCCTCACGACCTCCGGCACCGCCGGATCAGCCTGCTACATCGGCAGGGCCGCTCCTGGGCGGAGATCGCCGGCTTCGTCGGTCAGCGGAAGCTGAGCATCACCGCGGACACGTACTCGCACGTGATGAGCGACGGCCAGGAGCTCGACTACGGCATGGCGTTCCGGTGACGGCGGTACGCCTCACGATGGGGCGAGGGCGCGAGTTCGGCCTCGTGCGAGTTCCTCGACGACGGTAGCTATGTCCCTACGCGATGAAGCCGGCGATGTACCGGGTCTTTCGAGGGCTCGTCACCCGCTTGAACTCGTCGAGGTGCGGTGCGCGACTTCTGCGGCCGATGGTCTACCGATGCGGCTCCCATTGCTGGCAAGCGGCCGCGCCTCCGGGAACCCCTGTAAGCATTTTGTACGAAGCCGCAAGAGCGGTTCGTTCCCGCATCTACACGTGCACAGGGTTGGGTTCGGGAGAGGAAGAACGTCCTTGTCGGCGATTGCGGATCGAGAATGGCTGGAGCGCGCGGAGGTGGCGATCGCCACGGTGACCGCCTACCAGGCCGATCGCGCGCAGGACGTGCAGCAGAGCCGCGCCACTC
>JBPCJB010000065.1:0-4872 GCA_051005735.1 Gaiellaceae bacterium
GGCAGGTACCCCTGGAGGTACTGCTGCTGGTCGATCGCGAACAGCATCTTGCCGGAGCGGATCAGCTTGATCGACCCGCCGACGTCGAACGTGCCCACCTTCGTCCCGGACCGGACGACGTCGGTGCTCGGGATCGTCACGTCGGGATCGAGCCCGAGGAACGCGTCCAGTGACCTGTCGGCCGTGAAGGCAGCCTTGACCTTCGCCTTCGTGCCCGAGATGTCCGACTTCGCGTTCGGGATCGTCAGCACCTTCACGGCGCCGCCGCCCATGATCTTCTTGACGCCGTCTGCGCGCTGCTGGAGACCCGAGTTGCTGGCCTCGTGAATCACGATCAGCACCTTCTTGGCGCCGGCCTTCTTGAACTGCTTCCCCGCCCCTTGACCGGCGATGTCCTCTGTCTGGCCCACGTGCACCTCGTACGTCGACAAGTCGTCGAACGCGCCGAGGCCCGAGTTGACGGTGATGATCTGGATCCCCTTCTGCGCGGCCTTCCGGAGCGGATCCTTCAGCGCGCTGGCGTCCGGCACCGACGTCGCGATGATCTTTGCTCCCGAGGCGATCGCCGCGTTGAGCCCTGAGACCTGCTTGGCGACGTTGTTGTTCGCATACACCTGCGTGACGCTGACACCGCGACTCCTCAAGTCCCTCGCGGCCTGGTCGACGCCCTTTTTGAACACAGACCAGAACGACCCGGTGTCCCCGTGCGTGACGACCGCAACCTTGATGCGCGCCGCTTGGGTGGTCGCACCGAACGCCGCGGCCGGCGCCCCGAGCATGGTCGCGCCGGCGGCCGCCAGGCCGCCCTTGACGAGGAGTCCTCGCCGCGTCACCTGCGTCGAGTCCAGATCGTCTTCCGCTTCTGCGTACAGGTCTTCGATGCTCATCGTGTGCTGTCTCCTTTGCTCCGGATACGGGACCTTCGTGCGATTCTCAACCAGCGACGGCCTGAGCGCCAGTCACCTCCTTGATCGAGACGGGGCGCCGCTCGGCTCGGGACCGGTCGGCGGCGAGAGCGATGACGAGAGCGGCGCGAGCCTCGGCCAGTCCGCACGGGCTCGGGGCGCCTTCGCGTACCGTCGTGACGAACGCCTCGAGCTCGAGCCGGTACGCGGGCTCGAAGCGCTCGAGGAAGCCTGCGTAGCCGACGTCGTGAGGCGCGGTGGCACCCGGCTCCACCGATCGGAGTGGACTGCGTGCATCCAGACCGACGGCGATGCTGTCCGCGGTGCCGAAGACCTCGAGCCGGACGTCGTAGCCGAGCGGGTCGTGCCGGGTGCCTGTGAGGACCGCGAGCGTGCCGCCGCTGAGACGAAGTACCGCTGCCGCCGTGTCGACGTCCCCGTGCCGGTCGAACCACGCAGCCTGGCGGACGGCCCCGTCGGCGTAGACATCGACCACTTCCTCGCCGGTGACGAAGCGGATCGCGTCGAAGTCATGGATGTGCAGGTCGCGAAAGATCCCACCCGAGGCCGCGATGTACTCCTCCGGCGGCGGTGCCGGATCGTGCGTGGCTGCGCGGAGGACGAGGAGCTTGCCGAGCGTGCCTGCGGCGACTGCTCCGTGGGCGGCGCGGTAGCCGGCGTCGAAGCGTCGCTGGAAGCCGACCTGGACGAGCGTGCCGGCGCGCTCGACCTCGTCGATCAGATCGTCGAGCGTCGCGAGGTCGAGCGAGACCGGCTTCTCGCAGAAGGTCGGCAGACCGGCCTGCGCGGCGAGCGCGAGTAGCGGCGCGTGCCCGGGCGTCGAGGTCGCGATCACGAGCGCGTCGACGCCAGCTCCGACGAGTGCCTCAGACGTCTCGGCGGCGTGGGCGCCGAGCTCGACCGCGACCTGCTTCGCTCGGGCAGCGTCGGCGTCCGCGATCGTCAAACTCTCGACGCCGTCGAGTGCGAGCAGGGTGCGTGCGTGGACGAGGCCGATCCTTCCGACGCCGATCACCCCAAGCTGGAGACCGTTTCGTTGGCCCATCGCAGTAAGCGGTTACGGTAAGCGGTTACGCAAGCGCCTGTCAAGCACCTACAGCGGTGCGGTGGAGGCCCTGACGATCAGCGTCGGCTCGAGCAGATGGCGAAGTCTGTCGACCTGCTTGCCGCGGGTGAGGTCGAGCAGGAGCTCGGTCGCGCGTTGCGCGATCTCGATCGCAGGCTGCTGGATCGTCGTCAGCGGTGGGGAGGTGAACGCGGAGAGACGTAGATCGTCGAAGCCGACGACGGAGACGTCGTCGGGCACACGGCGGCCGCGTTCGGCGAGGGCGCTCAGGACGCCGAGCGCGGAGAGGTCGTTGGCCGCGAAGATCGCGGTCACGTCCGGCGCCGCACCGAGCAGCGCGCGGGTCCCCTCGTAGCCGCTCTCTTCCGTGAAGCGGCCCTCAGCGACGAGCCGCGGCTCGGCCGGAAGCCCGGCGTCCGCCAGTGCCTCGCTGTAGCCGCCGAGCCGCTCCTCGCTGATCCCCAGCACCTGAGCACCGGTCACGTGTCCGATGCGGGAGTGCCCGAGCTCGATCAGGTGCTCGGTCGCGAGCCGCCCACCGAGTCGATTGTCCACCTGGACGAGCGGGATCGAGTCCGAGTCGACGTCGCGGTCGAGGCAGACGATCGGGAAGCCGTCCTTGACGAACCTGGCGATTCGGTCGGGGGGCAGGCGCAGACCGTCGACCAGAGCCCCGTCGACCTGTTTCGCGCGCAGGAGGCTCAGGTACTGCTCCTCGCGCTCCGCGTCACCTTCCGTCGTGCAGAGGAGCATCGTGTAGCCGTGGCTCAGCGCGTGCTGCTGGATGCCGCTGACGAGTGCCGCATAGAAGGGATTCGCGATGTCTGGCAGCAGTAGGGCGATCGTCTGCGTCGACTTCGTGACGAGGCTGCGTGCGATCGTGTTCGCCCGGTAGCCGAGCTGCTCGACGGCGGCCTCGATGGCCGCGCGGGTGGGTGGGGCGATCTGCCCGGTGCCGTTGAGGGCGCGTGAAACCGTGGCGGTCGACACGCCGGCCAGCCGGGCGACGTCGTAGATCGTCGGCCTCGCTCGGATCGGGTCGGCGCCCTGGCTCACCCCGTGAGGGTAACTCGGCGAAAGCGCTTACGGAAACCGCTCGCAGCCGCTGCGTCGGCTAGACCAGGGTCAGGCTGCCCGAGGGCCGGAAACGCGGCCTACCGTCGTGCAGCCTTCGCCCTGCGGACCGAGTTGCTGAGAGCTTCCCCGCCCGTGGTCGATCCGTGTGGTGCGTTAACTCAGCTCCGGATCGGGGGGGCGTCGGCTCTGAACTCTAACCTCGTCTCCCCGACTTGTCGTACTGGAGGAGCCTGTCCTACGAGGCTCGGGATCGCCCCGACCGCTTTCGCGTCGACTAGCGTCACGAGACGTGGCGAGCATCCGAACACGGCTACGCCTACGAATCGGTACGTCGGGTGTGCCGGGTCCGGTCCTGGCCGAGCTGCGGTCGGCGCCGTGGAGCTCTGCCGTCGTGCGGCCTTCCTTGCACGATTCGCCATCGCCAAGGTCGCCGGCGAGCGGTGCCAGCAGCCGCGCCGTTCGCGTTCGGGCGGTCTTGGTCGTTTTCAGCTCACCGAGGGCAAGAGCACGCTCGACGAGGATCCTCCGCTCGCGGACGTGACCCAGGTGAGCGCGAGGCGCCTCGCCGGGGCGAAGACCCGCATAGGCGAGGAGCCGGGACGAGTGCGGCATCGCGACGCCGGCCGCGCTCGAGCAGGTACCAGCGCAGGCGCTCCACCTGCTCGGGAATGCGTCGCCATTCGACGGCACGCTTGAGGACTCCCTGCAGATCACAGCTGAGATCGGTCGCTCAGCTGCTGCACGCCGCCGATCGTGAGCAGCTGCCCACCTCAAGGCCCCGAGATGCAGATGCCCCTCGACGGAGGATCAGATCCAGCGGCGACGCTTGAACACGAGGTACAGGCTGAGCGAGATGAACACCATGAGCGTGAGGGCGAACGGGTAGCCGAGCGTCCAATGGAGCTCCGGCATGTGGTCGAAGTTCATCCCGTAGGTTGGTTCCGACGAGCGTCGGCGCGAAGAGAATTGCTGCCCACGCTGAGATTCGTTTCACCTGTTCGTTCTGGGCATGCGACGCCTCGCTGAGCGCCTTCGTCTCCAGCGTCAGATTGACGCTGAGGATGTTCTGGAGCAGCGCACGGAACCCATCCGCCCGCTCCTGGACGCGGATTGCGTGATCGTGGACGTCGCGGAGGTAGCGGCGCTGGTCTTCGTCGATGCCCGGCTCGTCCATCAGCTGCGAGAGAAGGCCTTCGAGCGGAGCTGTCGCTCGCTGGAACTCGATCACCTCCCTTGTCAGCTCGTAGATGCGCCTCGATACGGTCGAGCTGCCGCTGAAGACCTCATCCTGAATCTCGTCGATGTCGTTCTCGAGGCCGGCAACGACGGGCTCGTAGCCGTCGAGCCGGCGCCGCACCGCCCCTAGTTCAGGAGCGTCGCCATGGCGGACGGTGATCACGAACTGCCGCCCCACGAAGATCTCCCCTCGCCGAACAGGACCGTCTCCGTTTCGTCGACGTAGCGGGCGGGCCGTAAGACGATGAAGAGAGAGTCGCCCTAGCGCTCGAGCTTTGGACGCTGATGCGCCTTGACGGCCTCCTCGACTGCGAGCTCGTGCAAGTCGAACTCACGGGCAACGGCGGCGAGCTCCTCTGGGGTCGGCTTGAAGAGGCCAAGCCAGGCAACTGCGCCAGCGGCTTGGCTGGCGGCGTGGAGCTCGGCGAGGTCGTCGGGCTCCGCCGCGCGCCGTCCATCCAGGTCGACAGCGCGGTCAACAATCACGCGAGTAAAGCAGCCCGTCGCAGCTTAGCCGGGCTTTGATCGCCCCGGGGCGCGTTTGAAAGGCTGCCCCGCCAGGAAGCC
>JBPCJB010000066.1:0-14360 GCA_051005735.1 Gaiellaceae bacterium
TCCGTACACCAATCGCCCGTCGGCGACCGTCTTCACGACCCGACCGCGGAGCTGCTGCCCGAGCAGCCAGGAGTTGGCCGAGCGGGAGCGGAAGCCCTCCTCGGTCACCGTCCACTCCGCCTCTAGGTCGAGCAGGACGAGATTCGCGCGGGCGCCGACCTCGAGGCTCGGCTCCGGGAGGTCGAACGCGCGCGCCGGACCCGCCGACATCCGCTCGAGCAGGGTCTCGAGCGAGAGGAGACCCGGCTCGACGAGGTGGGTGTGCAGGGCGGCGAAAGCGGTCTCGAGCCCCGTGACGCCGAACGGCGCCGCCTCGAAGGGCACATCCTTCTCCTCGCGTGAATGCGGTGCGTGGTCGGTCGCGATGCAGCAGATCGTGCCGTCCCGGAGCGCTCCGACGAGCGCCTCGCGGTCGGCGGCGCTGCCGAGCGGCGGGTTCATCTTTGTGTTCGGATCGAGCGAGCGGACGGCCTCGTCGGTCAGGACGAGGTGATGGGGCGTCGCCTCGGCGGTGGCCGCGACGCCGGCAGCTCGCGCGCGCTCGAGCGCCGCGACCGACTCGCGCTTCGAGAGGTGCAACAGGTGAACCGGCTGCCCTTCGTGGGCAGCGAGCGCGAGATCGCGCTCGACCATGACGCTCTCGGCGAGCGAGGGCCAGCCGCCGATCCCGAGCTCCGCCGAGACCGCGCCCTCGTGCATGTGGCCGGCTCGCGAGAGCGTGGGCTCTTCGCAGTGGAGCGCGAGCGGCCGGCCCGCGACCTCGGCGTACTGGAGCGCCCGCCGCAGGAGGGCGGCCGAAACCACCGGGCGGCCGTCGTCGGTGAATGCCGCGGCGCCGGCGTCTCCGAGCTCCCCGAGCTCCGTCAGCTCCTCTCCGGCCAGGCCCTTCGAGATCGACGCCATGAAGCCGACGGGCACCACCGCCTCGCGGCGCGCGGTCTCGCGCAACGAGCCGAGGACGGCGGCCGAGTCGACGACCGGATCGGTGTTCGGCATTGCCAGGATCGCGCAATAGCCGCCGGCGGCGGCGGCGGCGGTTCCGCTGGCGATTGTCTCCTCGTCCTCCCGCCCGGGCGTCCGGAGATGCACATGCGGATCCACGAACGCGGGTGCGAGCACGGAGCGGCTCGCGCCGCCGGGCTCGATCCGCGTGATGAACCCCTCGCTCACGGTCACCGTGACGCACCGCCCGCCCGCGAGGCGACCCTCGAGGGTCAGCGAGTCCGAGTAGCCGTTGCGGCTGACGAGCATCAGGCGACGCCTGCGATCTCGCCGGCCGGGACGCCCTCGGCGAGCAGGTCGTGGAGCACCGCCATCCGCACGACGAGCCCCGCGCGCACCTGCTCGACGACGAGCGAGTCGGCCGAGTCGGCGACCCGCCCATCGAGCTCGACGCCGCGGTTGATCGGGCCGGGGTGCATCACCTTCTGACCAGGTCGCAGCCGCTCGGGAGTGATTCCCCAGCGCGCGGCGTACTCGCGCAGGCTCGGCACGTAGTTGGCGCCGGCGAGCATCCGCTCTCGCTGCATCCGCAGGACGTAGACGACGTCGGCCGACTCGATCGCGGAGATCTGCGTCGCGCGCTCGCCGAGCCCGCGAGGAACGAGCGCTGGCGGCCCGACGAGCATGACCGACGCTCCGACGAGCCCGAGTGCCTGCACGAGCGAGCGCGCCACCCGCGAGTGGAGGACATCGCCGACGATCGCGACGTGCACCCCCTCGAGCCGTCCCAGCGCCTCCTCGATCGAGTAGAGGTCGAGCAGCGCCTGGGTCGGATGCTGATGCGTGCCATCGCCGGCGTTGACGACGGTGGCGCCGCTGTGGGCGGCCGCGAGGTGCTTCGCGACGAGCTGCGCAGAGCCGACCTGCGGGTGCCGGACGACGATCGCCGCCGGCTCGTACGCGGCCAGGGTCAGCACCGTGTCCTTCAACGACTCGCCCTTGTCGACCGACGAGCCGGCAGACCTGATCGGGAGCGTGTCCGCGGAGAGCCGCTTGGCCGCGAGCTCGAAGCTCGCGGAGGTGCGGGTCGACGACTCGTAGAAGAGCGTGATCACGAGCCGACCGGCAAGCGTCGGCAGCTTCCCTTCAACGCCGTCAAGCGCTCGCGCGGTCTCGAGGATCCGCTCGACGTCGCCGCGGTCGAGGTCGGCGATCGAGAGCAGGTGGCGACGCTCGGCCTGCGAGGAGCTCTCAGGCACGAGTGTCCTCCTCCGCGACGTTGACGAGCAGGATCCGGTCGACGCCGTCCCTCTCCACGAGCTGCACCTGGATCCGCTCGCTGCGCGCGGTCGGCAGGTTCTTGCCCACGTAGTCCGGCCGGATCGGCAGCTCGCGGTGGCCGCGGTCGACGAGGACGGCGAGCTGGACGCGAGCGGGCCGGCCGTGCGCGAAGAGAGTCTCGATCGCGGCCCTGATCGTGCGCCCGGTGTAGAGCACGTCGTCGACGAGCACGCAGGTGGCGCCCGCGAGGGGGAACTCGAGGTCGGTTGCGTGCACGATCGGCTGGCCGGCCGGGTCACCGGAATCTCCGTCAGAGGCGGCGCGATCATCCCGGTGGAAGGTGATGTCGACCGCGCCGAGCGCCACCTCCACCCCGCTCTGCTCCTCGATCAGCTCGGCCAGCCGCTCCGCGATCGGGACTCCCCTCGTCCGGATCCCGACCAGCGCGACCGATTCGAGCTCGTCGTTTCGCTCGATGATCTCGTGCGCGACCCGGGCGAGCGTGCGCGCCAGGGCCGGACCATCCAACAGGGTCTTCTCGGACACCGACCTGCCGACCGGGCGGCTCGGGACGTGTGTGCTCATCTCCACTCCTTTCCGGCCTCGCGGGACCGGCTTAAAGGGTCGTCGGGCAGCATAGCCCTGCGGGCGGACGCGCGTCCACGGCAACGGGCGGCGGGCGGGTTCTGCGATCATCGCCCCGATGAAGTGGCTCGAGCGCGTTCCCGCGTGGGCCGTCCTCACCGGCTTGGTCGTCGCCTCCACGGTGTTGCGAACGCTCGCGGCACGCGGGGTCGGATCGCCCTGGATCGCGCCGGACGAGATCGTCTACGCGCTGCTCGGGCGCTCGCTCTGGGGAGACGGGGAGCTCTCGATCCTGGGTGGCGAGACCGGCTTCTACAGCCTCCTCTACCCCGCGCTCGTCGGCCTGCCGCTCAGCCTCGCGGACGCGGACACCGGCCACGCGATCCTCCACGTGCTCCAGGCGCTCGTCGTCTCCTCCACCGCGATCCCGGTCTACCTCTGGGGCCGGCGGCTGATGCGCGCGCCCTACGCCCTCGCCGCGGCCGCGCTGACGCTCGCGCTGCCGGTGCTCGGCTACTCAGCGCTCGTCATGAGCGAAGTGCTCTTCCTCCCCATGGCGACGCTCGCGCTCTGGTCGCTCGCCCGAGCGCTCGAGCGGCCGACCGCAGGAAGGCAGGCGCTGCTCGCCTTGGCCGTGACGGCGGCGGTTGCGACGCGGCTCCAAGCGGTCATCTTCGTCCCGGTCGTCCTCACCGCAGTCCTCGTGAAGGCGGCGCTCGACCGTGATCGATTCGTCCTGCGACGGTTCGCACCCGCGCTGGGCACGATCGTCGCCGCGACGATCGTGCTGGCCGTGCTCGCCGGCTCCGGCGCTTTCGGGGCATATGCGGCCGCCGGCGAAGGCTCCTACGACGTCGGCGCCGCGGCTCGCTTCGTCGCGTACCACGCAGCAGGAGTGATCCTGATCTCGGGAATCGTGCCCGCGCTCGCGTTGCTGCTCCTCTGGGTTACGACGCTGCGCGCGGCCGACACACCCCGCGCGCTGAGGGCGTTCCTCGCCGTCACGCTCGCCTACATCCCATGGCTCGCGCTCGAGGTCGGCGTCTTCGCCTCCCGCGAGATCGGACATCTGGCCAGCCGCGATCTCGCGACTGCGGCGCCGTTGACCCTGGTCGGCTTCGCGATCTGGCTCGACCGGGGGGCGCCTCGGCCGCAGCCGCTCACCTCGATCGTCGCGCTCGTCGCGGCGGGCGGGTTGCTCCTGCTGCCGATCCGGCGCCTGGCCGAGATCGACACGATCCACGACACGTTCGAGCTGATCCCGCTCTCGGAGCTCGCGGCGGGAAGGCGGGAGCTCGCCTTCGCGCTCGCGGTCGCGGCTGCGACGGCTTTGGTCGTCCTGCTGCCCCGCCGTGCAGCCGGGCTGCTCGTCCCCGTCGTCCTCGCGGCGCTGGCGTTCACCTCGGTCGTCGCCGCCCGGGAGGCGGCGGTGCAGTCGGGCCAGCGCGAGACCGCGCTCCTCGGGGGGACGCCGAGCTGGGTGGACGAGGCCGAGCTCGATGGAGTCGCCTACCTCTACACCGGCGAGCCGCGCTGGACCGTCGTCTGGCAGCACCTCTACTGGAATCGCTCGATCGAGGAGGTCTGGACTCTGGCGCGAAGCAGCGTGCCAGGCCCGCTGCCGCAGCAGCCGGTCTTTCCCCGCCCGGACGGGCGGCTCGCAACCGCATCGGCGCCCGCCGAGGCGCCGGCCGTGATCGCACCGACAAGCGTCACGCTCGTCGGTGACCGGGTCGCCGAGATCCGGCAGCAGGGGCTCCTCGCCGCCGGTCTCGTGCTCTGGCGGCCCGAGCCGCCGGTCCGGATCGCAGAGATCGCGACCGGAGTGCTCGCGAACGGCGACATCGTCGAACCGGCCATCCTGAGGGTGTTCGACTGCACCGAGGGGCGGCTCGAGACGACGCTGCTCGGCAAGTCCGGCGAGCCGGTCTCGCTCCGACTCGACGGGATCACGAGGCGCGTCGTCGAGATTCCGAGCGGGGGCATCTGGCGCGGCGTCCTCGAGACCGAGCCATACGCGAGCGAGGACGGGGTCTGCGAGTTCGGGATCGCGAGCGCAGGGCTGCTCGGCTCGACCCGGCTCGAGTTCGTGCGGGGCTAGGGCACGGGTGCAGGAGTTGTCGCGGCGCGCGGTGGGCGCGCGCCGCTTCTGACGAGCTCCGGCCGGCCCCGCTCGGGAAACGGGATCTCGATCACGTCGAAGTCCCGCGGGACGACCGTCTCGGGAAAGATCTCGCGTGCCTCGCGCTCGACGTCGCCGGCCGAGTAGCGGCTCGAGAGATGCGTCAGCGCGAGGAGCTTGACGCCTGCGTCGAGCGCGATCCGCGCCGCCTCGGCAGCCGTCGAATGATCCGTCTCGCGGGCGCGCTCGGCCTCGTCCTCGCAGAAGGTGGCCTCGTGCAGGAGCACGTCGGCGCAGTGCGCGGCGACCGCGACGCTCTCGGCCGGAGCCGTGTCGCCGCTGAGCACGAGCGTGCGCCCGGCGCGGGCGGGGCCGAGCACCTGCTCCGCAGTCACGACGCGCCCGTCGGCGAGCGTGACGGGCTCGCCTCGCTGCAGCGCCCCTCGCTCCTGCCCCGCTGGAACGCCGAGGCCGTCCGCCGTCGCGACGTCGAAGCGACCGGGCCGCTCGTCCTCGACGAGGGCGTATCCGAGCGCGGAATGCCCGTGGCGCGCTGCGAACGGCTCGAGCCGGTAGCCGCTCCGCTCGAGCGCGTCGCCCGGCTCGAGCTCGACGAGCTCGTAGGGGTAGGTCAGCCGCCCGAAGATCCGCCGCAGCGAGCCCATCAGGTCAACGAGCCCGCGCGGGCCGTAGATCGTCAGCGGCAGCTCGCGGCCGCGGAGGGCGAACGTCTTCAGCATCCCGGGCAGGCCGAGGAAGTGGTCGGCGTGAAAATGGGTCAGGAAGACCTCGCGCAGCTCGACGAGGCCGACGTCGGAGCGCAGGAGCTGACGCTGGGTCCCCTCGGCGCAGTCGAACAGGAGCCGGTCGCCGCCGCGCCGGATGAGCGTCGCCGTAGGAGCGCGCTGGGCGGTGGGCATCGAGCCGGACGTCCCGACGAAGACGACGTCGAGGTCCATGGCCCAAGTCTAGGTCGGTTCTCAGCCGGGCAGGATCAGCACCTGCCCCGGCAGGATCGTGGTCCCCTCGAGCCCGTTTCGCTCGCGCAGCTCATAGACCCCCTCGCGCGGATCGCCGTATCGCATCGCCGCAATCGACCAGAGCGTGTCGGCCGGCTGCACGACGTAGCGCCGCTCGGGTCCTGAGGCGTCGGACGATCGCGCGAACGACGCCCAGAGGAAGAGCGAGAGCGCGACGACGAGGATCAAGCGAAGGAACATGTGTTCGCCCATCCTGCACGAACACGTGTTCTATGTCAAGTCGTCAGCGGCGGAAGAGCGCCAGGCGGTATCGGGGTCTCGTCGTTGCCGGCCGAGCGCGGTTTGTGCAGCGGAAGCCGTCCGCCTCGTACTCGGCCGCGCGCGAGGGCTGGCACGCCTGCCCGGGCCGGAATCCCGCTGCGACCGTGAAGGGGCGGCTCTTGAAGACGGAGACGCGCTCGGGATTCAGCGCCGCGGCCAGGGCGACCGCGAGGACGTAGCGCTTGCGGGCTGCGAGCGTCCCTCCCACCGTCAGCTCCGCGCGGCGGTTCGCGACCGCCGAGCCGGCCTTGCCGAGGAGGCCGACGATCTCCCCGGCCCGCGTTCCCGCCGGCACGATCCCGGCTGTGACGGTGACGTCCTCGGCCGCCGTCGGCACGAACGAGAGGCTGCGCGCACCTGCCCGCAGACCGGTCGAGGGCTTGAAGACCACGGCGGCGCCCGCCGGTTTCGCGAGCGGACGCCAACTCCGCAGCAGCCCCTGGCACTCCCCACCCGTCTCGGCGATCGCCGCAGCGACCGCGGCATTCGAGGCCCGTTCGCTGCCGTCGTTCCGGCGCAGCGCCGCCTGCCAGCCGAGCCGGCTCCGCTCGTCGTAGTAGCCGAAGAAGTTGAGCTGCGCGACATCGGGGTCGCAGACGACGTAGCGGACGAGGCCGTCATAGATCGCGGCTTGGTTCGCCTCGCTCGTGACCTTCACGTTCTCGGCGTCCGTGTAGCCCGGCTCAAACGAGGTGTCGACCTGCCAACCGACCTCGTCGAGATAGAGCTTGAGCCCGTCCAGCGTCGTCGGCTGGGCCGTCCCGTCGAAGGCATCCCAGAGCGCCTGCTTGATCCGGTGCAGCTCTTGCACGCTCGCGTTCGGCCAGCCGTAGGCGAACGTGAGCGGAACCGTGAAGTTGCTCGGGTTCGGATACGGGTGGAAGCTGAAGCCATCCATGATCGGCAGCGGCCGCAGGCTGGCGCGGTACCAGGCGCCGAGCGCGGCGAGGAAGTGCACCGGCGAGGACTTGCCGGCGAGGCCCGGCGCCCGGTCGCCGCGCGGCGAGCTGCCCACTCCGAGCACCGTGATCTCGGGCGAGACCGCCTTGAGAGCGTCGTAACCGGCGGCGAGAAACCGGCCGAACTGGGCCGCCGAGAAGATCCGGCCGCCTCCCCCGCCCTGGGGGCGCCAGAACGTGTTCAGGTTCGGCTCGTTGCCAACGATGTAGGTCGTCACCTGCGGGTAGGCGCGCGCCAGCCCGTCGAGCCAGCTCGCAAACGCGAGGTGGCTCACCCCGCCGACCTCGATCTCGCTCGGCGGGTACGGATACACCGCGAACACGACCTCGATCCCGGCCGCGACCGCGGCCGGCACGGCGACGTCCAGCGCCTCCCGGTCGGGAATCGTCAGCGGGTCGCTGGGCTTCCAGCGCACCGTCATCACGTTCTGCTTCAGGCCGGTGGCGGCCATCTGGGAGAAGAAGACGGCGCCCCCGTCGGCGGAGTACTTACCGGTGTCGTCGTTCGCGCCGAACTTCACTCCGGCCGCCGGCCCGGTCTCGGCGTTACCGGCCCCGCCGACCCCGGTCGCAGCGATCAGGGCGAAGAGCGCCGCGCAGGCACAGACAACTGCCGCAGTCATCGTCCTCATCCGCCCTCGTCCCTTTCTCTAGAGAACCTCGCGCCCACTCTGGGCTGTTCGACGCGCAACGGGAAGAACCTTTCGACCCAATCGCCGCGGCCGAGAGCCCTAGCGAAGCGCGGCGAGCACCGTGTAGAGAACCCTAGTGGGGCCGAAGCGGACCGGGTCTTCGGCCGGCAGGCCGGTCTCCGCCTCCGTGGCTCGGATCGCAGCATTGGCCTCGTTCTCGTCGAGGAGGCGGGTGTTGAGCGCGACTGCGGCCACGGGCGCGCGACGCGCCGGTAGCGAGATCCGCTCGTGCAGCTCCACGAGCTCGCGCAGCGACGGGATCGGCTGGCCGGGATAGCCCTCGATCTCGGTCTGCCCGGCGAGGTGGCACAGGACGAAGGCGTGAGGCGCCGTGCCGTGCACGAGCCCGAGCGTGACGCCCGAGTAGGCGGGATGGATCAGCGAGCCCTGGCCCTCGACGAAAAGGAGCTCGCCGCCGCGCTCGTGCCCCTCGACGACGAGTCGCTCTCCTGCGCCCGCGAGGAAGTCGGAGACGACGGCGTCGACGGCGATTCCCCAACCCGCGATCGCGATCCCCGTCTGGCCGGTCGGGACGAACAGCGAGGCGAGGCCGCGCTCACGCGCCGCGCGGTCAAGCTCGAGCGACACTGTCATCTTCCCGATCGCGCACTCCGAGCCGACCGTGAGCACGATCTGCACGGGCAGCTCGAGATTGGCGCCCGTCGGGACGTCGAGCCCTGCGGGCGGGCGGCGCAGGTCCCGCAGCTCGACTCGGTGGCGCGCCGCGAGCGAGGCGAGCTCCGCGTCGTCGGCGAGGAACTCGTGGAGGCCGTTCTCGACGTGGAGGCCGTTCGCGATCGCGCTCTGCAGGAGCTCGCGCCAGGCCGAAGGGAAGCGGCCCCCCTGCGTGGCGACCCCGACGAGCGCCGTCGTCGGCTCGAAGCGAAGCGCGTCCTCGACCGTCGCGACGATCGGCACGCCGGCGCCGTCTCCGCCCGGCTCCGTCTCCCCCGCCCGCGTCGAATCGAGGATGGCGACCACCCGCCGCGTCCCGTAGGCGAGCACGCCGCGCCCCGTCTTGCCGTAGTGCGGGTCGCCCGAGCGGCCCTCGGCGAGGATCAGCAGCCGTTCCACAGCCGCGATCCTACGACTGGGAGGGCTTGGCGGAATGCCGCTCGTTCGGATCGGTGCGATGGGTGCGCCGTGGCAAGGACGCAGGGAGCGTTCATACCTGTAGGTATGGACGCGACTGAGGACGCCGCCACGGCGTGCCCAGCGTGCCGATCCGGGCACAGCCGGTATTTCGCCAAGCCCTCCTAGCTAGGAGCGCAGAACCTCCGACTAGGAGCGCAGAACCTCCGCTCCGGTGCGGCGCGGGTCGCCGTCGCCCGGCTCGGCGGTGACGCTCAGCACCGGGTACTTCGCCGGGTCTACAGCGGCCGCGAACGTCACGTGGGAGCGGCCCTGCTCGTCCGGATGGAAGGTGCCGGCGGAGATCCGGTTCGGTTTGGCGAGCGTGTCGCCGGGACCGACGAACCAGAGCTCGTAGAACTCGCCCGTGGGCAGGATCGGGAGCTCATCGGAGCGGAACTCGATCACCCGCCCGATTCCGGTCTTGACGACTCGCGCGCTGGCGCCGATGGCGGGATTGTCCGGCGCGCTCAGCGCCGCTCGCACCTCGACCGGGCCGGGGTCGCGCGACTCGTAGGTCCGCCCGACGAAGAATGCTGCGGTCGCCGCCAGCCCGGTCGCGAGCGCAAAGGCCGCGCCGCGACGCAGCCACCAGCGCCGTTCAGCGCGGGCCTGTTCGGGAGCGGCCTCGACCCGGCCGTCAAGCTCGTCCGTGCCCCCCTCGCGCTCGAGCGCGGCAAGCGTCCGCACCCGCAGCTCTGGGGGTGGTTCGGCCGCCTCGGCGGCGAAGGCGACCTCGAGGAGCGGAGCGAGGTCGCCGAGCTCGCGCAGCTCCTCGCGGCACTCCGGGCAACCCTCGAGATGACGTTCGTACGCCTCGCGCTCGGCGGGTTCCAACGCGCCGAGGAGATAGCCGCCGAGGTCCAGGTGAGCGCCGTCATCCATCCGCATTCCGTTTCGCCAGCTCGGCCTTCAACGCCCTCAGGCCGTAGAGGGTCCGCGACTTGACGGTGCCGAGCGGGAGCCCCAGCCGCTCCGCGATCTGCTGCTGGGTCAGATCCTCTCGATAGTGGAGCTCGAGGACGCTGCGCTGCTCCTCACTCAGCGCGTCGAGCGCCTCCCGCAGCTCGAGCCCGAGCACGATCTGCTCGAACTCGTCGCCCGATTCGAGCGCCTCGCGGCGCGCGAGATCGCGCTCGTCGAGCTCCGCGAGCGGCCGGGAGGAAGGACGCCGATGCAGGTCGACAGCCGCTCGACGCGCGATCGTGAAGACGAACGTGGAAGCGGAGCCGCGCGCCGGGTCGAACCGGCCGGCGGAGCGCCAGAGGCGAACGAACGTCTCCTGCACGAGCTCCTCGGCGAGCCCCCGATCTCCCAGCAGGCGGAGGCCGACGCCATAGAGCCGCGGCCCGAAGCGATCGTAGAGCGCGCCGGCCGCGCCGTCCCGGTCACCGGCCGCGAGCCGGCGCATCAGCTCCGTCTCTTCCATGCGCCTGTCGCCGTGCGCTCCTGCCGCCGCGGACGCCGGGGGCGCATGCTCTCTGCGGGACATCCCGTCAGATATCTCATGCTCGCCACGAGGCCAAACGACGCGCGCTCCACCCGGAGCGTCATCGGGCGCCGCTGAAATCGAGCGTCTCGATCAGCCAGTCGCCCTCGATCCGCTCGAGGGTCGCGACCTGACCCGGCCCGAGCCGAGCGGTCGCCGCCGATCCATCGACCTCGACCTCGCGCACCCGAACCTGATTCTGCGCGGCCACCAGCCTCTCCCCTCCGGCCCGCGCCGCACGCCGGGCGATCGCGACGCACTCATCCGACCCGAGCTCGGGATATGCCCTCTCGGCGTAGGCGACGAGCGCGTCGCGGAACGAGGGCGTTACGAGCTCGCAGGCGGTGGCGAAGTCTCGCTCCGAGAGCGCGACGAAATAGCGCTCGACGGCGCTTTGCACGTCCTCCTCGGCGTCGCCGTCTCCCCCGCAGCCCGCAAGGAAGAGCGCCGCGAGCACCGCGCCCAGGCACGCGAGGGCGAGCCCACGACGGGCCCGCCCTGCGCGCGTTCCGACGGTTCTAGTCGTCGCGATCGTCCGACCCCTTACCGGGAGCGGAGCCGACGCACGAGCCGTTGTTCGACACCTTCGCGCCCTTCACGTTCCCGTCTTCGTTGTCGAACACGTTGACGAGCGCGAGGCAGACGCGGTTCTTGCCGGCGTCGATCCCGGCGCCGACGCTGCCGGTCACGCGGGTGAAGAACACCGTGCCGGTCGAGCGGTCGTCGAACTCGATCCCCGTGCCCGGATCGGGCCGGTTCGCCGCCGACGGGAAGTCGCCCGTCATCGGGTTCACGCGACGCCCCGTCGCATACACCTCGCTGTCGGAGATCGCCACCTTCGCATTGCCGGTGATCTCGATCCCGTAGTTCGTGTTGTGCTCGGCCCGCACGCCTTCTAGGGCGACGCGGGAGTCGCCGTTGATCTGGAAGCCGCTCGTCCAGTTGCGGCTCTGGATGTTCCGAACCACGACCTGGCGGTTGGCCGGAGCGTTGACGATGATCCCCGGCTGGCCCTGGCGGGCGGTGCTGCCGGGATCGCCCTGGCGGACGGCGTCGAGGTTGGCCTCCACCCCGGCTGCGGCCTCGAGCGTGACGTTGCCGGACAGGGTCACCTGCTCGGCGAAAAGCCCGGAGGTCACGATCGTGATCGTGCCGTTGTTGTTGACTCGCGTCGCCGCAGATCCCGTCGTATTCGCGCCGTTGATGGTCCCGAAGACGCGGTCGCCGTCATTGTCCTCGGCCGTCCCGATCCGCCCGTCGCCGTCATAGTCGCCGCACGTGCCCGGAGCGGGCACCGGCGAGAACATCGGATCGGTGGCGTTGTTGCAGTTGCCCTCCACGAGGACCGGATGGTTCGCGAAGGCGGCCGGCGCCACGAAGAGCGCAGCCATCGAGGCGAGTGTCGCCACGAGACCGCGACGCACTGTCCTTGATCGAAGCATTGTTCCCCCTCTGTCGTCGTTCACTGAGAGGGGGATTCGGCAGCGTCCGCCCAAATGGTTCACCCGACAGCGGTTTCCAGAGACGAGGCCGGCGTCAGCTCAGCGCGGGATCGGCGGCCGCAGTCGCCGACCCCGCCGAGAGCCGAGAGCTCGCGGCCAGAGAGCGCCGGGCTCTTCGTTCGCCGGTCCCTGACGCCAGGAGACCGCGCGGACGTAGAGCAGATTCGCGCCCGAGCCGAAAAAGGTTCAGACGCGGGCGTGGACGCCGAGCCCGGGGCCCTCGGACGGCCGTTGGACGCCGTCGTCGAAGGCGACTCCCGGCCAGGGATCCTCGGCGAGGAGCAGGTTGCCGTCGAGATCGACGTGATCGCAGAGCGGCGCGACCGCGCAGCCGGCGGCGATCCCGAGCCCCGACTCGATCATGCAGCCGAGCATCACCCCGAGCTCGAGCGCGCGGGCGGCGTGGATCATCCGGATCGCCTCACGGATCCCCCCCGACTTCGCGAGCTTGACGTTGATCCCGTGCGCGATCTCCGCGCACGCGGCGATGCTGTCGAGGCGATGGCAGTCCTCGTCGACGTAGATCGGGAGCGGCGAGCGCTCCTTCAGCGTGCGACCGTCCTCGTCGCCGGCCCGGAGCGGCTGCTCGCAGTACTCGACGCCGAGGTCTGCGAGCTTCGGGAGCGCGTCGAGCGCCTCGTCGAGCGACCACCATTCGTTGACGTCGACCATGAGCGGCAGCTCGGTGACCCCGCGGACGGCACGGACGCGCTCGACGTCGAGGCCGTCGCCCCCTCCGAGCTTCAGCTTCAGGCGACGAAAGCGGACGGCGGCCTTCTCCGCGCGGCGGGCCATCTCGTCCGGATCGCCGAGCCAGACCGTCCATGAGGTCGGCGGCCCCGCCCGCGGCACGCCGAGCAGCCGCCAGACCGGAATGCCGAGCAGCTTCCCCTGGAGGTCGTGGAGGGCGCCGTCGAGCGCAGCTTTCGCCGCGTTGTGCCCGCTCGTCTCCCCGAGCCCGGCCTCGATCTCCTTGAGCGCGAACGGATCGTCTCCGACTGCGACTGCAGCCGGCCCTTCGAGGAACGCGACCGTCGCCGCCGGCGTCTCCTCGTAGCGCTCGATCGGCGCGGCCTCCCCATGACCGACGACCCCCTCGTGCCGGAGCTCGACCTGGACGACCTCCTCCTCGTCGCGCGACTCGCGCGAGATCACGAAGGTCTCAGCGAGTCGCAACGTCACGATCCTCGCCCTCAGCTCCATCGGCGCACCTTAGAGGCTCTTGTCGTCGCGGTCGTTGCGAATTTCCTTTGCGACCCGTACTCTGCTCCGTTCGCACCGTCGTATCCAAGTGAAGGGGAGAGGAATGAAGCGGATTCTCGTGCTCGTGAGCGGCATACTGGCGCTCCTCGCGACAACAGCCGCGCCTGCAAGCGCCGACTCCGGCGCCTATGCAAGCACGGTTTGCCTGGTCGACAGCCAGTTCAGCAGCCTGAGCACACTCACGGCCGGCAGCACCGCGAAGGGCTGGAATCGCGATGCGCCGGCCCGGCTCAACGTCGGCGACTCGAGCTACGACTCCGGCCTCGCGCCGAACGTTCCGGCCGGATTCGAGGTCACGATTCCGACCTACATCCACGTGATCACCGACGGCGCCACCGGCAACGTCACCGATGCCCAGATCGCGCAGCAGATGACCGTGCTCAACCTGGCCTTCGGTGGCTTCTACGGCGGCGCCGATTCCGGGATCTCGTTCGAGCTCAAGGGCGTCACCCGCACGAGCAACGCGGCCTGGTTCACGATGAACGACTTCGCGGACGAGGTCGCAGCGAAGACGGCGCTCCGCCAGGGCGGCCCGAACGCGCTCAATATCTACACGGGCACGGCAGCGGGCAACCTCGGCTTCGCCTACTACCCGTCGATCCTCAGGTACAACGGGAAGAAGTACCAGGCCCTCGACGGCGCCGTCCTCCACTACGGCTCCTTCCCGGGCGGGTTCATCCCCCGCTTCAACTTGGGCCAGACGGCCACCCACGAGGTCGGTCACTGGTTCGGCCTCGCGCACACGTTCGAGAAGGGCTGCCTCGGCGACGGCGACCGCGTCGACGACACGGAGCCGATGCTCGTTCCGACGAGCGGCTGCCCCGAGGGCAAGGACACCTGCCTCAAGGAGCCCGGGCTCGACCCGATCCACAACTACATGGACTACTCGGACGACGCCTGCTACAACCAGTTCACACCGGGTCAGGCGGCGCGGGCGCAGGCGCAGTACATCCACTTCCGCACCGGCCGCTACTAAGGCTATTACGGCAGTGGGGGGGGGGGGGGGGGGGGGGGGGCGGGGGGGGGGGGCGAAAAGAAGAGGGGAAAGAGGGGGGGGGGGGGGGTGGGGGTGGGGTGGGTTGGGGTATTCGGC
>JBPCJB010000067.1:0-10832 GCA_051005735.1 Gaiellaceae bacterium
CGACGTCCTTGACCTCGACGATCGAGACCTTGACGCCCCAGGGCGAGGTCGCCTCGTCGATAATCGTCTGCAGGATCGTGTTGATCTTGTCGCGCTCGGAGAGCAGCTCGTCGAGCATGTGCTGGCCAAGCACCGAGCGAAGAGTGGTCTGCGCGATCTGGGAGGTCGCGACCATGAAGTTCTCCACCTGGACGATCGCGTTCTTCGGCTCGACGATCCGGAAGTAGGCGACAGCGTTTACCCGGACCGGCACGTTGTCCTTCGTGATCACCTCCTGCGGTGGCACGTTCAGCGTGATCGTGCGCAGGTCGACCTTGACCATCCGGTCGATCACGGGGATCAGCAGGAAGAGACCCGGCCCCTTCGGCTCAGGTAGCAGGCGGCCGAGTCGGAAGACGACGCCGCGCTCGTACTCTCGCGCGACCTTGACCGCCGCGAAGAGGAACATCAGGAGGATGAAGACAACGGCGGCGAGCGCGATCAGGGTGATCGACATCTACGTCCTTTCGGAAGCGGTTTCAGGGCTGGCGACGACGAGCTGGAGCTCCTCCTGCTGCACCGATTCTACGCGGACGCGAGCCCCAGGGCGGAGCGGGGAGCCATCGGCGGTGCGGGCGCGCCAGAGCTCGCCGTCCACGAAGACGAGGCTCTCGCCGCGCACCTGGGCGGACTCGCCGACGAGGCGGTGTGCTCCGACCGCGACCGGGGAGCTGCGCGCCGTCGCCGCTTTCGTCAGGCCGAATCCGAACAGGCCGGCGAGCGTCAGCGCGATTGCGAGCGCGAGCTGGATCGACACCTGGTAGGCCTCGCCGGCGGGGTCGAAGAGGAGCAGCGCGCCGATCACGAACGTGACTGCGCCTGCGACCGAGAGCGCTCCGTGCGAGACGATGAACGCCTCGGCGATGAAGAACGCCGCCGCCAGGATCATCAGCAGGAGGCCGGCCGCCGAGACCGGCAGCACCTGGAGACCGTACAGCCCGACGACGAGCGAGATCGCACCGACGGTGCCAGGGAACACGAGACCGGGGTTCCAGAGCTCGACGACGATCCCGATCAGTCCCACCGAGAGCATCAGGGCGACGATGTTCGGATCGATCAGGAGATCGAGAATCCGCTTCCAGGTGGACATCTCGATCCGCTCGATCGTCGTGCTCGCTCCCGTCGAGATCGTGAGGTCGGGTTTGGTGGGAGGCTCCGTCCCGTCGATCTGGCGGAAGAGCGAGGCGTAGTCGCGGGCGATCACGTCGATAACGTTCAGCCGCAGCGCCTCGCGGGCCCCGAGGTTCGAGGCCTCCGTCACCATCTCGCGCGCCTCGGGGACGTTGCGGCCGTTCTCGCGCGCGAGCTCGCCGATGTAGGCCGCCGCGTCGTTGACGATCTTTCGGCGCAGGTCCCTCGAGATGTCCTCGCCGCCGGTCACGATCGGGGTCGAGGAGCCGATGTTCGTCTGCGGCGCCATCGCGAGCACGTCGGCGGCCATGCCGATGACCGCGCCGGCCGAGTCCGCGCTCGAGCCGGCCGGCGCCACGTAGACGACAACCGGCACCTCTGCGGCGAGGATCCCCTTCACGATCGCCCGCATCGACGAGCCAAGCCCGCCTGGGGTATCGAGCTCGAGCACGACCGCTGAGAAGCCCTCCCGCTCGCCGCGCTCGATCGCATCGAGCAGGTACTCCTGGGTGACGGGGTTGACGTCGTTCTCGAACTCCGCCACGAGCACTCGATCCGCGCCGCCCCCCGCGGTCGCCTCACCCGAGAACGCAAGCGCGGCGGCGAGAGCCGCGAGGAAGAGCGTCAGACCCCGCGCGAGGGCAGCGTTCAAAGCAGTTCAGATCGTACCTGCGGTCAAGAGCCGCGTTACTGTCGCCAGCTGTCGGTCAGCCCCCTCGAGACCGCGCGACGGGAGCCCGCGCACGAGTCGTGACGGCGCCTCCACCCCGGGCGGCCTGTAAGGATTCGGTCAAGCAGGGGTCGTGGCGCTTGTCGGCGAAGGGAGCAACCGCCAGTCTCTAGGTGCACTCCCGTGAAGAAGCTTGGCTCCCTGCTCCTCGTCGGCCTCGCGTTCGCACTGCCCGCGAACGCGTGGGCAAGCGACGCGACCATCGTCTCGCGGAACGTCGACGCGAGGCGCCTGCTCGCGAGCGACGCGCCTGCCCGATTCAACCTCGTCGGCGTGCACTGGAGCGGGTCGGGGACGGTGCAGCTCCGAACCCGCTCGCTCGGCGGTCGCTGGAGCAGGTGGGTGGACGCCGCGCCGGAGGCCGAGGATCGGCCCGATCCGGGAACGAGCGAGTGGGCGCGCGGCAACGCCTGGAAGCTCGGCAATCCGTGGTGGGTCGGCCCGTCCGACCGGATCGAGTACCGCCGCGTCGGAACGGTCAGCCGGCTGCGCGCGCACTTCGTCTGGAGCGAGGCCTCGTACGTACCGGCCCGCACGCTTCAGCGGGCCGGGGCGCCGTCGATCGTTCCGCGTTCCGGTTGGAAGGCCGACGAGTCGATCGTCCGCTCGAAGCCGGCCCTCGCCTCGGCGCTCCGGGTCGGGATCGTCCACCACACAGCCGGCTCGAACGGCTACGACGCAGCCCAGTCGGCCGCGATCGTGCGGGCGATCCAGGTCTACCACGTCAAGGGGAACGGCTGGAACGACATCGGCTACAACTTCCTCGTCGACCGCTTCGGCAAGGTCTTCGAGGGACGCGGTGGTGGGATCGACGAGAACGTCGTCGGCGCCCACGCGGAGGGGTTCAATACAGGCTCGGTTGGCGTTGCCGTGCTCGGGGAGTACAGCTCGCTCTCGGTCGCCCAGGCGGCACGCGACTCGCTCGCGCGCCTGCTCGCCTGGCGCCTCGACATCGCTCATGTCGACCCGCTCTCGACGCTCTCGTTCATCTCGAACGGGAATCAGCGCTTTCCCGCCGGCGTTCCCGTCTTCCTTCGCGCCGTCTCCGGGCACCGCGACACCGGCTTCACGGACTGCCCCGGCGCAGCGCTCTACAGCCTCCTGAACGGGCTTGCCGGGAGCGTCCAGGCGATCGGGCTGCCGAAGCTCTACGCGCCACTCGTCAGCGGGACGGTTCCCGGCAAGGTGCGCTTCCGGGCGCGGCTCTCGTCCGCGCAGCCGTGGTCGGTGGACGTGCTCGACGCGAGCGGGGCTTCGATCGCCGGCACGAAGGGCCAGAGTGCGAGCGTCGACTGGACATGGGACGCCTCGCTCGCGCCTCGCGGTTCCTTCAGGTACTCGATCGAAGCCGGGGCCGCGACCGCGGTGACCGGCTCGCTCGGTGGCGCGGTGGCCGGCCCCGTTGCCGACCCGGCAGCCGAGCTGACGATCGCCGGCCTCGCGGCCGACCCGGAGACGATCTCGCCGAACGACGACGGCGCGGCCGACGCGGCGAGCATCCTCTACACGCTGAACGACGGCGCCAACGTGGTCGTGAGCGTGCAGAACGACCTGGGCGAGACCGTTCAGACGCTGCCGAAGGCCTATCGGCGAGCGGGCGAGCATGTCGTCCGCTTCGACGCACTCGACCTTGCCGACGGGGTCTACACGATCTCGCTCGAGGCGAAGGGAACGCGTGGTCGGATCGCAACGGGCTCCTTGCAGGTCGGCGTCACCCGGACGCTCGGGAGCTTCGTTCCGCCCCGCCCCGCCTTCTCCCCGAACGGTGACGGGCGTGCCGACCGGGTCGCGCTCGGGTTCGTGCTCGCCGCACCCGCCGAGGTGCGCCTGCGCGTGCTTCGCGACGGCAAGTGGGTCGCGACCCCATTCAGCGGGCCGCTGCCCGCCGGGCCGCAGCGGCTCGGATGGGACGGGAGCAAGCGCGTCGGGCGGCTGCTCGACGGCGCCTACGACGCGGTGCTCGAGGCGACCGATCCGGTCGGGACGGCGCGGATCGCGGCTCCGATCGTCTCGGACACGCGGGCGCCGACGGTGAAGATCCTCCAGCGCTTCCCGTTAAGGCTCCAGCTGAGCGAGCCCGGCGAGCTCACGGTTCGGGCCGGCGGCAGGTCGTTCAAGCGCCAGGCCCCCACCGCCGGACCGGTTCCGATCTTCGGGATCCCGCGAGCCGGCGTCGTCCGGATCGTCGTCTGGGATCCCGCCGGCAACCCGAGCCGCCCCGTCTCGAAGCGCTAGATGGTTGATCGGAAAATCACGGCGGGCCGGATGACGGCCACGACACGGCGCCCGATCACCACCCTCGCGAACCGCACAGGCCCTTGGGCCTGCACGGCTCGCGAGTGCGGCGCCCAGCTTGGTCGTGACCGCCCCCGGCTGCGCGCCATTTTCCGATCAACCATCGAGAGGATTAGCATAGGGCGGTGCAGCCGCCGCTCCGCAGATCCCGCTCGATCGACAACGTGCTTCGGGCCGAGGCGCCGCTTGCCTACGATCGGCTCAGCGATCCGATCCTCGTTCGGCGCGCGAAGGACGGCGACCGGCGGGCGCTCGCTCAGCTCTGCGAGCGGCATGCGCCGAAGGTCGAGCGCCTCGCCCGTCACCTCCTCCGGGATCCGGAGGACGCAAGCGACGCCGCTCAGGAAGCGCTGGCCCGGCTCTGCGTCAAGCTCCCGCAGTTCCGGGGCGAGTCGGCCTTCTCGACCTGGCTCCATCGACTGACGGTGAACGCATGCCGCGACTTGGCTCAGCGCCAGGTGGCGCGGCGCTGCGAGCCTCTGGACGAGGATCGGCGGGTCTCGTGCGAGCTCGGCCCTGCCGGAGAGGTGGAGGCCTCCGAGCTGCGCGCGGAGCTGGGCGCCTGCCTCGCTGAGCTGGCGCCTGCGCAGGCGCAGGTGATCGTGCTCAAGGACGCGTTCGACTTCAGCTTCGAGGAGATCGCCGGCGCCGCCGGGATGCCGGTCGGGACGGCCAAGTGCTACGCCCATCGCGCCCGCAACGGGTTGCGCGAGCGCCTTGGCGACCGGCTGACGGCATGAGCGCAGCCCTCCCTCTGGACAAGGCCGCGATCGAGCGGATCCTGCCGCACCGCGATCCATTTCTCCTGCTCGACGAGGTGGTCGAGCTCGATCCCGGCGCCCGCATCGTCGCCCGCAAGCTCGTCACGGAGGCGGACTGCGCCGGCCACTTTCCCGGGAATCCGATCATGCCGGGCGTCAAGATGATCGAGGCGCTCGCCCAGGCGGGCGCGGTCGCAGTGCTCTCCGAGCCGGAGAATGCGGGGCGGCTCGCGCTCTTCGCCGGGATCGACGGCGTGCGCTTCAAGCGGATCGTGCGCCCGGGCGAGCTGCTCGAGCTGACGTGCGATCTCGAGGCGGTTCGCGGGCCGATCGGCCGCGGTAAGGCTCGCGCGACCGTGAACGGCCAGCTCGCCGTGCGCGGCACTCTCACCTTCGCCGTGGAGCAGTCCTCATGATGTTGAAGCGAAGCCGAAACCGTCGCAGGCCCGATGCGGCCTGTTCTAGGCACCACAGGAAGGAGGGGGCTCATGGGGGAACCATGGGTTCCCCCATGCTCTCGTGATCGGCGTCGCGAACGGGGCGCGCGTGGGGATCACGGGGCTAGCCGCTCACGTCCCCGACCGCGTCTACACGAACGCCGATCTCGAGCAGTTCGTCGACACGAGCGACGAGTGGATCGTCGAGCGGACCGGGATTCGCGAGCGCCGCTTCGCCGAGAAGCACGAGGCTCTGACGGATATTGCGCTTCCGGCTGCCCAGGAGGCGCTGGACAAGGCGGGCGTGCAGGGCAAGGACATCGACCTCTTGATCTGCGCGACGGTGACGCCCGACATGATGTTCCCGACGAGCTCCGCGATCATGGCCGATCGGCTAGGCGCCGCCGAGGCCGGCGCCTACGACCTACTCGCGGGCTGTACCGGTTTCATGTACGCCCTCGCCCAGGCCTACGGGATGCTCGCAGCGGGGCTCTCGAAGCGCGCGCTCGTCGTCGGCGGCGACGTGCTCTCGAAGATCCTCGACTGGAGCGACCGCTCGACGCTCGTCATCTTCGGCGACGGCGCGGGCGCCGTGGTGCTGGAGCGGGTTGAGCGCGGGGGTTTTCTCGGCTTCGAGCTCGGCGCCGACGGCGCCGGCGGCGGCAACCTCTGGCTGCCCGGCAGCGGCTCGCGCCATTTCGACGAGCCCGACTCGTTCGTGAAGATGAACGGCCGCGAAGTCTTCAAGTTCGCGACGCGGGTGCTCGTCTCGTCTGCGGAGAAGCTCCTTGCGGAGTGCGGTCGGACGGTGGCCGACATCGACGTCTATGTCCCGCATCAGGCGAACCGGCGGATCATCGATCATGCGGCCGGCAAGCTCGGGATCCCGGGGGAGAAGGTTGTCGTCAACGTCGACCGCTACGGCAACACGTCGTCCGGCTCGATCCCGCTCGCGCTTGCGGAGGCCGAGACGGAGGGCCGGCTGCGCGAAGGCGAGCTCGTGCTGATGACGGGAATGGGCGCGGGTCTCACGTGGGGCTCTGCACTGATCGAATGGACGGAGAGGAAGGCCGCATGAGCAAGGTTGCTTTCTGCTTCCCGGGACAGGGCTCCCTGGAGGCCGGGATGGGCAGGGAGATCGCCGAGGCGGTGCCGGCCGCGATGGAGGTGTTCCGTGTGGGGAGCGAGGCGTCGGGCCTCGATCTCGCCCACCTCTGCTTCGAGGCGCCGCTCGAGGAGCTCGTCGACACGGAGGTGCAGCAGCCGGCGCTCGTCGCGACGAGCCTGGCGGTGTTGGTGGCGCTGAAGGCACGGGGGATCGAGCCGGACGTCGTCGTCGGCCACTCGGTCGGCGAGTTCGCCGCGCTCGCGTCCGTCTCCGCGATGTCGAACGGCGAGGCGATCGGGCTCGTCCGAGAGCGCGGGCTCGCGATGGCCGAGGCGGCACGCAAGCATCCGGGCTCGATGGCCGCGATCCTCGGCCTCGAGGACGAGGTCGTCGAGAACCTCTGCCGCAAGATCCTCGGCGTGTGGCCCGCGAACTACAACTGTCCCGGCCAGATCGTCGTCTCCGGCGAGGATGGGGCCGTCGAGGAGCTCTGCGCCGAGGCCGAGTCCCTCGGCGCTCGACGAGCGATCAAGCTGCGCGTCTCCGGGGCCTTCCACAGCCCGCTCGTCGCCCGCGCCGCCGACCGGCTGCGGCCCGCGATCGACCGGATCGGCTTTCACGATCCGCTGGCGCCCTTCATGTCCACCGTCACGGCGAAGATCGAGCCGTGCCAGCGCTTCGGCACCCTGCTCATCGACCAGCTCACGGCGCCGGTGCGCTTCACCCAGTCCGCGACAGAGCTGATCAAAGGCGGGGTCAGCACCTTCGTCGAGGTCGGCCCCGGCAACGTGCTCTCGGGCCTCGTCAAGCGGATCGACAGGAGCGTGAAGGCGATCTCGGTCTCGAATCTCGCTGGGCTCGACAAGGTCGAGGAGGCGCTCGAGACCGCATGACGTTCGCTTCGCTGGAGGGCAAGAACGCGCTCGTCACCGGCGCCTCGAAGGGGATCGGCAAGGCGATCGCGAAAGAGCTGACAGCCGCCGGAGCGACCGTCGTCGTCGGCTACCGCTCGGGTCGGGAAGAGGCGGAGGCGCTCGCAACGGAGCTCGGCGGCCGCGCGATCCAGGCGGACGTCTCGAGCGCGGAGGACGCGAAACGTCTCGTCGGGGAAGCCGGGGAGCTCGACATCCTCGTCAACAACGCCGGCCTCACCCGTGACGGCCTACTGGCCCGGATGTCCGACGACGATTGGCGCACGGTGCTCGAGACGAACCTCTCCTCGGTCTTCTACACCTGCCGCGCGGTCACGAGGCCGATGCTGAAGCGGCGCGCCGGCGCGATCGTCAACGTCTCCTCGATCGTGGGTGTCCACGGCAACGGGGGCCAGACGAACTATGCCGCCTCGAAGGCCGGGATCATCGGCTTCACGAAGTCGCTCGCTCGCGAGCTCGGCGCCCGCAACGTGCGCGCGAACGTCGTCGCGCCGGGTTACGTGAAGACCCAGCTCACCGACGTCCTTCCGGAGGAGGCGACCGCGGCGATGCTGACGAATACGCCGCTCGGCCGGCTCGGCGAGCCGGGTGACGTCGCCGCAGCGGTACGCTTCCTCTGCTCCGACGCAGCCTCGTTCATCACGGGCGAGGTGCTGCTCGTCGACGGTGGCCTGGGGATGTGAGGGAACGTGAGCGCTGACAACGGCAGAAGACGTGTGGTCGTCACCGGGCTCGGGATGGTGACGCCGCTCGGCAACGACGTCGAGACGACCTGGTCGGGCCTGATCGCGGGCGACTCCGGGGCGGCGAAGATCGAGCAGTTCGACGCGAGCGAGTTCCCGGTCAGCTTCGCCTGCGAGCTGAAGGGCTTCGACCCGACTCAGTGGATCGAGCGCAAGCAGGCACGCCGGATGGATCGCTTCGCCCAGATGGTGCTCGCCGCGGCGCGGCAGGCCGAGGCGGATTCCGGAATCCAGATCGAGCGCGAAGCCGATCGGATCGGCGCTTCGATCGCGACCGGGATCGGCGGGCTCGGGGCCTTCCAGGACTGCTACCAGACGCTGATGGACCGCGGCCCGGATCGGGTCAACCCGTTCTCGATTCCGGCGATCATCCCGAACATGGGGGCCGGCTGGGTCTCGATGGAGCTCGGCACGCGCGGGCCGCTCTCCTCGCAGTGCACCGCCTGCGCGGCCTCGAATATGGCGATCGGCGAGGGCGCCGACGCGATCCGGCTCGGCCGCGCCGACGCGATGTTCTGCGGCGGCACTGAGGCCGGAATCACGCGGGTGGGGATCGCCGGCTTCGGCGCGATGCGGGCGCTCTCGCGCCGAAACGACGATCCGCAGGGCGCCTCGCGGCCGTTCGACGCCGGCCGGGACGGCTTCGTGATGGGCGAGGCCGGCGCGGTCGTCGTCCTCGAGGAGCTCGAGCACGCGCGCAAGCGGGGCGCGACGATCTACGCCGAGCTGATGGGCTACGGCGTCTCCTCGGACGCGAACCACATCACGGAGCCCGATCCGACCGGCGAGAACCCGGCGCGGGCGATGACGATGGCGTTGCGCGACGCCGGAATCGACGCGAGCGAGATCGGCTACATCAACGCGCACGGCACCTCGACGCCGCTCGGCGACGCCTCGGAAACTCGCGTTCTCAAGCTCGCGCTCGGGGAGGAGAACGCGCGGCGGATTCCGGTCTCCTCGACGAAGGGCGCGACCGGCCACTGCCTCGGGGCGGCGGGTGCGGTCGAGGCGATCTTCACGATCTTGGCCACGAATCGCGGCGTTCTCCCGCCGACGATCAACTACGAGGTCGAGGATCCCACGTGCGACCTCGATTACATCCCGAACGAGGCGCGCGAGTCCGAGATCAGCGTCGGCCTCTCGAACTCCTTCGGCTTCGGCGGCCACAACGCCTGCGTCGTCTTCCGCCGCCACGACGAAGGAGCCAAGTAACAGACTGTTACTTGGCTCCGTTCGAGTGACCGGGTCGAGTGCGTCCTACGGGAGCAGGCGGATCACGTTCCGGTCGCGCTGCTCGTTGATCGTCGTCAGCGCCACCTCGTGCGCCCGCGTAGGCGCCGGCGCCGCCGAGAACCGGGACGCGGGTCACGCGTCGGAAGTGGAGAGCGCCGCCGACTTCGATCTTTCCCTCCGGAAGGAAGAAGGTTCCGGAGCAGCGTGCGGCATCGCCACCGACGAAGAAGCACTGGATCTCGGAGTGGCCGACCGGCTTGCTGCCCCGCGTCCGGTCGTACAGGAGTTCCTGGAAGTAGCCCACGTCACCGATGCTCTCGCCGGGCTTGCCGTTGTCGACGTAGTGCTCGATCTTCGTCGACTCGGACACGAGGATGAGGGTCTTGCCGCCACCACCGCCGGCTTCGGCCGAGGCGGCGGCGAGCGAGACGCCTCCCGCAACCACTGTGAGGGCGGTGGCGCAGGCGGCGGCGAGGATGGTCTTGGCGTGCATGAGCGTTCTCCTTTTCGGATTGGTGAGAGCGATGAGCGCGGCGGCCGCTCCCAGCGCCCGGACGATCCAGCCGCCGAGGGCCAGGAGCACGACGCCGAGGGCGACGGCCAGCCAGAAGAGCCGGCGCAGAAGTGTTCGCTTCCGCATCGGAGTCAGGCCGCCGCCGGCACGGAGTCGCCTTCGCTCGCCGGCTGGTAGCGAGGCCGGTATCCGAGCAGGCGGCCGAGCGGCGCTCCGAGCGCGAGCCCCAGCCGCTGCATCCACACGGGCGGGAACGGCAGCCGCACGTCCTCGAAGTGGTTCCCTGCGATCACGGCCAGCCGCAGTGGATTCGGCATGCCCTTGCGGTTGGTCTTGCCATCGGCGGCGAGGGCGAACATCGTCTCGAGCAGCGCCTCGAACTGCAGTGCCGGCCGGACCTCGCAGACGAAGTGCGCCTCGTCGTCGCCCGCGTTCCAGAACTGATGGCGCAGACGCGCCGGAACGAGGATCCGCTGACCGGGGCCGGCCTCGATCTCCTGGCCGTCGAGGCGGAAGCCCAGCGTGCCCCTCAGGATCTCGAAGCGCTCGCTCTGGTGCGGGTGCACGTGAGCGGCCGAGACGAACCCGCCCGGTTGCACGAAGCACTCGAGTACGACGAGCTCGCCGTTCGTCTCCTGGGAGGTCTTGTGGAACACGATCCGCTCGCCGGTGACCGGGTTCTCGATTGCGTCCCCTGCTCTGATCATCTCCTGCTCCTTCCGTTTCGTTTGGCCGTCGGTTGACTCGACGTTGTGGAGGATCGGAGGTCGCGCTTACGATCCGCTTACGGCGTGCTTACTGCGGCGCAGAGATTGGAGTTCAGGCTGCTCGGACCGGTCGAGGTCACGAGCGGAGGCAACGCGCTGCCGCTCGGCGGCCCGCGCCAGCGCGCGCTGCTCGCCTTCCTCG
>JBPCJB010000068.1:0-6404 GCA_051005735.1 Gaiellaceae bacterium
TCGAACCGGAGTCGACCGCCGACAGCGATGCTGCCGCGGGCGACGACGAGCCTGCCGAAATCGTCTAGCACCGCCTCTGTGCGACCGCTCGCCGTCGCCATCACCGGCGGGATCGGCGCCGGGAAGAGCGAGGCGCTCTACGCCTTCCAGGAGCGCGGGGCCGCGACTGTCTCGAGCGACGAGATCGTCCACCACCTGCTTGCGACAGACGAACGCGTTCGCTCCGCGATGGTGAGCGAGCTAGGGGAGGCGATCCTCGACGACGACGGCCGAATCGATCGCCGGCGCGTCGCCGAGGTCGTCTTCGCCGACCGCGCCAAGCTCGACTTCCTCGAGGGGCTCCTGCACCCACTCGTCGCGGCCGAATACCTGCGCTGGCGCGAGCAGCTTGCCGCGCTCCCTCAGCCGCCCGCGGTCTGCGTAACCGAGGTGCCGCTCCTCTACGAGTCGGGCGGCGAGACCCGCTTCGACAAGGTCGTCGTGATCACAGCGCCAGCGAAGCTGCGCGAGCAGCGCCGTCGCGTCCGCCGCGACGACCGCGACGAGCGCCTGCTCCCCGACAAGGAGAAGGCGAAGCGCGCCGACTACTCCTACGTGAATATCGGCTCGCTCGAGGAGCTCGACGCCTGGGTCGGCGGCGTGATGTCCGAGCTCACGGCGGAACGGGCATGAGCCGGCTCGGCGTCTTGGCCCTGCTTGCCCTCGGGCTCGCCGGCTTTGGGGCCTACGTCTTCCAGACCGAGCCGACGTGGTACGAGCGCGTCCGCTACCCCCTCCGCTACGAGGAGCTCGTCGTGGGGCACGCGGAGAACTACCGGCTCGAGCCGCAGCTCCTCGCGGCGATGATCTACCAGGAGAGCAAGTTCGATCCGGATGTTCGCTCGAGCTCGGGCGCAGTCGGGCTGATGCAGCTCCTGCCGGAGACGGGTCAGGGGATCGCCGACCGCACTGGCGGGAACAACTGGCGGCCCGAGGATCTGCTCGATCCGGAGCTGAACATCCGCTACGGCGCGTGGTACCTGCGCCACTTGCTCGACAAGTACGACGACGAGCGGCTCGCGCTCGCGGCCTACAACGCGGGGCAGGCGAACGTCGACGAGTGGCGCGAGCACGGCGTCGAGATCCAGTTCCCGGAGACGCGGCACTACGTGGAGCGAGTCCAGGAGCTCAAGCTGATCTACGCAGACGCCTACGCCTCCGAGCTCGGGCTCGGCTAGCGTCTCCGCCAAAGGCCGATCCTCGCGATCGCGAGGATGCCGAGCTGCTCGTCGGCACCTGCCTCGATGTCCAGGCCGGCTGGCAGGTGCTCGTGCTGGGGACGCAGCTCGGGAAGCCGTTGCTCCAGGAGGTGCAGCGCGCGATCGCGCGTCGGGAGGCCTACGCCCTCACCGAGCTGACGTTCGGCGGCGGGCTCGGCGCGGCCGATCGAGCCTGGGTGCGGGAAGCGCCGCTCGAGCGGCTCGCGAAGCCAGCGCCGCTCTATGAGCACCTGATGCGCGAGGTCGATGCCTTCCTCATCGTCTCGGCGCCCGAGAACACGCGCGACGCCTCTGCGACCCCGGTCGAGCGGACGCAGGCGGTTCAGGCCGCCTACCGCCCGGCCCAGCAGCGCCTGCTCTCCCACGAGGTTCCGTGGGTCGGCTGCCAGTACCCGACCCCGGCGCTCGCGCAGGACGCAGACATGAGCACCGAGGAGTTCACGGACTTCCTCTACGGCGCCTGCCTGCTCGACTGGGACGCCGAGCGGGAGCGGATGAGCCGTTACGCGGAGCGCTTCGATGCGGCCGACGAGGTCCGGATCGTCGGCGAAGGCACCGACCTTCGCCTCAGCATCGCGGGCCGGGTATGCACGGGACGCGGGTGGCGCGAACATCCCGGGCGGCGAGTTCTTCGGCTGTCCGGTCGAGGGCTCGGCCGTGGGGACGATCTCGTTCTCGGAGTTCCCAGGCGTACACGGCGGCCGCCACGTCAACGGGATCCGCCTCCGCTTCGAGAGTGGCAGGATCGTCGAAGCGTCGGCGGACTCGGAGGAGGAGTACCTCTTGCAGACGCTCGACACCGACGAGGGCTCGCGACGGCTCGGAGAGCTCGGGATCGGCTGCAATCCGGGGATCACGCGTCACATGCGAAACACGCGCGTCGACGAGAAGATCGACGGAACCGTTCACATAGCGGTTGGCGCCGGCTTTCCGGATCTCGGCGGCACGAACGTCTCGGCCGTCCACTGGGACATCGTCAAGGACCTCCGTCGCGACGGGCAGCTCTACCTGAACGGCGAGCGCGTCCAGGAGAACGGCGTCTGGAAGCTCTAGGAGGGCTTGGCGAAACACCGGCTGTGCACGTCTCGGCGCGCTGGGCACGCCGTGGCGGCGTCCTCAGTCGCGTCCATACCTACGGGTATGAACGCTCCCTGCGTCCTTGCGACGGCGCACCCAGCGCACCGATCCGAACGAGCGGCATTCCGCCAAGCCCTCCTAGCTCGTCGAGAACCGCATGGAGAGGTCGCCGACGCCGACGACCTCGGTGGTGGCGCCGTCGGTCAGCTCGCCAGTGACGGCACGCCAGAAGGCAACCGCGGGCAGGTTGCGGTCGAACACGCTCAGGTTCCAGCTGCCTTTGAACGTGCGGAGCGTGGCGAGCGCGGCAGCCCGCCCGACGCCGCGGCGCCGGTACGGCCGGGCGACGAAGAACTCCGCGAGCTGGAAGTCGATGTCCCGCGGCATGTGCGGGAACGGCTGCTCGGCGACGAGGGCGAACCCTGACGGCAGACCGTCTGCTCGAATCAGGAGCGAGTGCGAGGTCGGTCGCCCCAGCCAGTCCTCGAGGTAGGACGGCTGCCAGCTCACGTCCTCGTCGAGCCGGTAATGCTCCGTGAACGAGGAGAGATCGTGGAGGTAGGGCGGATAGAGCCGTCGCAGCGCCGCAAGGTCGCGGTCGCACACCGCCCGCGTCACCTCGACGGCTACGGCCGGCTCAGGCGAGCCCACAGGTTCTCGAGCAGACGGTGCACGGACGGCAACCTCGCGGTGCCACCGAAATCGATCGTGCCGGCAGCGAAGACCTTCGCTCCCAGCGGCGTCTCGTAGTAGGTCATCTGCGCGGTCAGGCCGGGGCCGTAGAGATCAGGCACCTCGGCGAGGACGATCGTTCCAGGCGGTGAGGAGGACGTGGTGGCGTCGATCTCGATTCCGTAGCCGCCGAGCTCCTGGCCGAAGCTGGCGCCGTTGCCGAGGCCGGTGCCCTCGTAGAACCACGGCGCTGCCTCGGCCGCGCGCACGATGAACGGCCTCTGGATCTTGCCGTCGTCGTTGGCGCGGTACTGGACGCCGAGCACGGCCGACTCCGGCCGGCCCTGGTCGCGCCAGAGCCGCGTCCGCCGGAGAACGCTCCCCTGGCGGCGGACCTCCCAGAAGAAGTTGTTGGCCGAGAGGAAGGCGAGGTTCCCGCCGAGGTCGCGGTAGTTCCGGATCAGGTCGAACTCGTGCCTGGTCGCGTACTCGGTGTGGCCGGGGAAGACGACGACGTCGTAGAGCCGGATCAGCTCCTCGGCGGTTCGGATCGTCTCCAGGTCGGACTCGGTCAGGAGCTCGGGTTGCTTGCCGGTCAGGTGCAGCCAGCGGAGGAAGCCGACGTCGTACTTGCGCCACTGCGGCGGCACGCCCCTGCGGATATACGCGCGCCCGAGAGCGGCCGTGCTCTGGGCGCCCTTCGCGTACCAGGTGTCGCCCCAGCCGTTTCCGTCCGCGTCCCGAAAGTTGTATGCCTGCCAGGTGTTGGTCGGAATCACGACGGCGACGCGGCTCGTGGCGCCGAGGACCGTGGGCCGGACGACGAACGGGGCGTAGCCGATCCGGCCGTCGTCGGCTGTCAGCTTGACGAAGTAGACGCCCGTGGGCCACGGGCCGACGGCGTAGTTGAGAGTCGCCCGCCGGTGCCGAGCGCGCCAGGGGATCGTGACCGGTGCATTCACCGCGACGCCGTTCATCAGCGTGTCGCTGTGTGTTGGCGTGTCCTCCGGCCCGGCCCGGAACGTCTGCAGCGTCAGCGTCTCTGCGTCGGTCTCGATAGCAAGCCGTGCTGCGCTCGAGGCGACGTAGCTCTCGCCCGTGAAGCCCGCGTCGACGCCGAGGACGCGCACGACTGCCGATCTGAGCCGGCGGCCCTCGCGGGCGTCGTCGGCCCCGTACGTGCGACTGTTGCCCGCTCCGTCGACGGTCGTGATCCGGACGAGGTACGTACGGGCGCCGATCGCCTTCGGCGGGTGCCAGGTGAACGTGTTCCGACCTGGCCGTAAGTTCGCTGTCAGCTCATAGATCGTCTGAGGGGCGCTGACCGTCCGCGTCACCTCGAAGCGCACACGCGCCCGCTCGCTCAGCGTGAAGCGGATCCTGGCGACGTCGCGCAGGCCGTCGCCGTTCGGTGAGATCGTGGTCACGCGGTCACTGTCGCCCGCGAACGGCGTGCGGCTGCGGGTGTGGACGTCGAAGTCGGTCGCTCGGGGCGCGATTCGATCGATTCGGAGCGGGGAGGAGGCAAGCTCGCGTGCTCCGGCGACGAGCCGGATGCGGTAGCTGCCATCTCGTACGCGCGCGCCGATGAGCTTGCCGTTCCAGCGGAGCGTCAGGAACCGGCGGCGCTGCGGCTCGACGATCCAGCCGAGCGGCCGCCCCTGCTGGGTGGCGAGCTGGAGGCCGACACGTTCGGACGTCGGCAGCGCCGCCTGGATTCGCAGCCGTACCTCGTCCGGCGAGAAATCGCGGGGCACGACCGTGAGGTCTGCGGCAGCGGCGGTTGGCGCGCAGGCAAGTGCGAGCACGACGAGGGCAAGTCGGCGCATCGGCCGGGAATCGTAGTCGGCGGTCGTGACGGATTCGTGAGGTTCCGCCTCACCTGGCCCCGGCTAGTTCGCAATGCGAATCGGAAAGCGCCTGAGGAGGACGATCTTGTAGCGGCCGTTGATCCATGGCTTGTTCTGACGCGTCCACTTCGCGTCGCGACGGGGGCCTATCGAACCGTCCGCACCTGGCTCTGCGAGCTCTGGCTCGAAGGTGCCTGGCCTCGTCGGGGTTGCGGACAGACGGCTCGGCGTCATCGGCCGGGAGCTGACCGCCAACCAACGGCGGCGGTACCTGGTCGAGCTCGACGACGCGTAAACCTGGCCGCAGACGGTTATTCGGAGCTGCGCTGCTCGAGCTCGTTCGCCTTGCTCGTCAGCGCGGCGAAGCCTGCCTGGAGGAAGTCGTTTGCGGCCGAGGCCGCGAGTGACCATGTCAGCAGCCGGCCCGTTCGGGGGGCCATCGTCTGGATCGAGACCACGCCGGCCGCAGCCCACATCCCGATGCAACGGGAGCAGGTGAGGAGCTCGCCGATCGCCTGCCGCGGGCCGCCGTCCTCGACCGGCTTCTCGTCGCCCTCGTGGGCCTTCTCCTCGACGAACGGATCGCGGAGGAAGCTCGTCACCTCGTCGTTCGTGATCGTGCGCGACGCCTTGAACGTCGCCGCCGCGAGCACCGCGAGGTCGAACCCGCTGAGCTGCTCCGGCTTCCGCCCGAGCAGGCCCGTGAGCGCGGCCACGCCTGTCATCCCGGCGCCGAAGATCCCGACGAGCGAGGCATAGGACTTGTAGGGAGGAGCCTGGGTCGCGGTCGCCACGGGAAACGCTGTACCCAGCGCCACCGAACTCAACCTCGAAACCTCAGCGCCGGCACTGAGAAGCCGCTGAACGCGCGCGCTTCGGCCAGAGAGCTGTTGCCGCGTGGCCGGACGAGGCGGCTCTTGCCGCCCTCTCCCAAGACGCATCCGGCGCCGAGGCCGAACACCGTCGTCAGCGCGAGCGCGAACCCCAGGATCGGGACGAGCCGAAGCTTCCACACTCGTACGGGCACAACACGCATTCTCACCACGCAGCCGTCGATTACGCATCGCTGAGGAACGGATGTTCGCTCGGTATTCTGGAGGTATGGCGGAGCTCAAGACAGCTGCGGCGTACCTTCCGACCGGCGACCAGCCGACGGCGATCGACGAGCTCGCACGCTCGCTCCAGGCGGGAAGCCGGTACCAGACCCTGCTTGGCGCGACCGGCACGGGCAAGACGGCGACGATGGCCTGGATCATCGAGCAGATCCAGCGGCCGGCGCTCGTGATCGCCCACAACAAGACGCTCGCCGCGCAGCTCTGCAACGAGTTCCGCGAGTTTTTCCCGACGAACGCCGTCGAGTACTTCGTCTCCTACTACGACTACTACCAGCCCGAGGCGTACGTCCCCCAGGCCGACCTCTACATCGAGAAGGACTCCTCGCGGAACGACGACATCGACCGGCTCCGCCACGCAGCCACCTCGAACCTGCTGACGCGCCGCGACGTGATCGTCGTCGCCTCGGTCTCCTGCATCTACGGCCTCGGCT
>JBPCJB010000069.1:0-8488 GCA_051005735.1 Gaiellaceae bacterium
CTCGCGACCCGCGCAGGTGGGGGATTGCCGCCTGGGTGACGAGAACGAGGCCGCGGAGGTTGATGTTGAGCTGGCGGTCGATGTGCTTGAGCTGGGCGTCCTCGACCCGGCCGGCGATTCCGACTCCGGCCGAGTTCACGAGCACGTCGAGGCCGCCGTGACGCGCGACGTGCTCGGCGACCACCCGCTCGCAATCTTCCGGCTTCGACATGTCGGCCGCAATGGCGTGCGCGCCGAGCTCGCCTGCCGCAGCCTCGACCTTCTCGGCCGTCCGGGAGGCGAGGGTCAGGCCGAACCCCTCGTCGCCGAGCATCCGGGCGATCGCGAGCCCGATCCCGGACGAGCCTCCCGTGACGAGCGCTGAGGCCATTCGCGGACTATCTCAGAAGCGTGCAGGAACGGCTCGCGGCAGCGCGAATCCGAAGGCACCCTCAGGCTCCTCCTCCCCCTGAGCGCGACGACCGGGTCTGCCCGGTCGTCGCCTTTTCCTGCGCGTAAGGTTGAGGTCGATGAGCTCCGTCAAGCTGACCGATCTCGCGAAGAGCGGCGGCTGCGCGGCCAAGTTCTCGGCTGCGCGACTCGAGGAGCTCGTCCGAGGACTCGTGCCCGCCGAGTCGGCGAACCTTCTCGTCGGACTGGCGCCTTCCGACGATGCCGCGGTCTACAGGCTCGACGACGAGCGAGCGCTCGTCTTCACCCTCGACTTCTTTCCTCCGCTCGTGGACGATCCAGCGCTCTACGGCAGGATCGCGGCGACGAACGCCTTGAACGACGTCTTCGCGATGGGCGGCGTCCCACTGCTCGCGCTTTCGATCGCGGCCTTCCCGGAGAGCCTGTCGAACGAGACGATCGCCGCGATCCTCGGCGCCGCGGCCGAGCAGGTCGCGGCGGCAGGCGGGCTCCTCGCAGGCGGTCATACGCTGCGCGACGAGGAGCCGAAGTACGGGCTCGCCGTTGTCGGCACCGTACATCCGGAGGGCATCTGGACGAAAAGCGGCGCCCGGCCCGGCGATGCGCTCTTCCTGACGAAGCCGCTCGGAACCGGCCTGCTCCTCCACGCAGCGCGCGAGGGCGAGCGGCACGAGGAGGGACTCGCCCAAGCCTCCGCTCGGATGACGGAGCTTTCCCGCGTTGCGGCGGACGCGCTCCGGCCCTTCGTGCCGACCGCCGTGACGGATGTGACCGGCTTCGGGTTGCTCGGGCACGCCTACGAGATCTCACAGCGGAGCGAGGTGCGGCTCGTGCTCGACGCGGGGGCGCTGCCCGTGCTTCCCGGCGCGCTCGAACTCGCTCGCGCGGGTGTTCGCACCGGCGGCGACCGACGGAATCGCGACTTCGCGGGCGCTGCGGTCGAGACGACTTCGAGCGAGGAGCTGCTCGCGCTCGCCTACGACCCGCAGACGGCCGGCGGGCTCCTGATCTCCGTCCCCTCGGAGAAGGCGGCTGTGCTGAGCGCATCCTTCCAGGCCCGCGAGCTCTTCGTCGCTCGCGTCGGTCGGGTCGAAGCCGGCGCCGGGGTCGCGCTCGTCTGATGGACACCGTCGCTCGAGCGCGCCCCCGTGAGGTCTCGCCGGCGCGCTACCTCCAGCTCGCCGCCGCGTCGGCGATCTCGCTCTACGTGATCGTGCTCACCGGCGCGCTCGTCCGGCTGACCGGCTCGGGGCTCGCGTGCGAGTCGTGGCCCGGGTGCCAGGAGGGGGCGTTCTTCCCGGCGGTCGGCGAGCATTCGACGATCGAGTTCGGGAACCGGGTCGTCGCGCTCGGCCCGATCCTGCTCAGCCTCCTGGCCTGGATCGCGGCGCCGCGTACGCCCGGCCTCGGGCGCACCGCGACCTGGATCGCGGCGGGCGTCTTCCTCGGCACGATCGCGCAGGCGCCCCTCGGCCTCCTCACGATCAGGCTCGACCTGCACCCCCTGATGGTGGGCACCCACTTCCTGCTCGCGCTCGTCGTCCTCGCGGGAGCGGTTGCGCTGGCCGTCGAGGCGTGGGGGAACGCCCGCGGGCGCGTCCAGTCACCGGCTCCTCGCTGGTTGCGGGCCGTCGCGCTCGTGCTCGTCGTCGCCTGCGGGATTCTCGTCGTGACGGGAACGCTCTCGACTGCGGCCGGTCCCCACCCGGGCGATAGCGCCGAGATCGACCGCTTCTGGAACCTGCTCGATGCCGTCTGGTGGCACGTGCGAGCGACCGCGGCGTTCGGTCTCTCGTTCCTGATCCTCGTCGCGTGGCTCGTCCGCGAGCGCGGCCGCGTTCCGGGGCTCGTGCGGGCAACCGGGGTGCTGCTGGCGCTCCTGCTCCTCCAGATGGGCGTCGGCGAGATTCAGTTCCGCAACCAGCTTCCGTGGTGGCTCGTGCTCGTGCATGTCGGGCTCGCGGCGGCGGTGTGGGCCTGGACGGTCGGGCTCGTGACCGCGCTGTGGCGGACGCCCGCGCCGCTTGTACGCCACTAGACTTTCCCGATGGCAGAGAAGGAGCTGCGGCTCGTCAGCCGCCCGAAGCTGGAGCGCCCGGTCCTGATCGCGGCGTTTCGCGGCTGGAACGACGGCGGACAGGGCGCGACGCTCGCCGGGGGCTATCTCGCGCGTGTGTGGGAGGCCGAGCGCTTCGGCGAGATCGACCCGGAGGGCTTTGTCGACTTCCAGGCGAACCGGCCGCACGTCTCGCTCGACGAGGGGCTGACCCGCACGATCGACTGGCCGGAGAACGTCTTTTACCATGCGCGAATCCCGGGCACCGAGCGGGATGCGATCCTGCTGCTCGGAGTCGAACCGAGCCTGCGCTGGCGCACTTTCTCGGGCCTCGTGCTCCAGCTCGCCCAGGACTTCGGCGTCGACCTCGTGGTCACGCTCGGCTCGCTCCTCGCCGACGTCCCCCATACGCGAGCCGCGCCGGTGACGGGCGCCGCGAGCGACCCTGCTCTGGTCGAGAGCCTGGGTCTCCAGCACTCGCGCTATGAGGGGCCGACCGGAATCGTCGGCGTGCTCCAGGACGCGTGCCGGAACGGGGGCATTCCGGCGGCGAGCCTCTGGGCCGCGGTCCCGCACTATGTCTCGCTGGCGCCGAGCCCCCGCGCCGCCCGTGCCCTCTGCGACCGGCTCGGGTCGCTCCTCGACGTCCCGATCGACACGACCGAGCTCGCCGAGGCGGAGGAGACGTACTCGGAGCAGGTGACCGAGGCCGTCTCCTCGGATGCCGAGACCTCTGCGTATGTCGAGGAGCTCGAGCGGCGCACCGACGAGCTCGACCTCGAGGAGCACGAGGAGCTTCCATCGGGCGATTCGCTCGCGGCCGAGCTGACACGCTTCCTGCGCGAGCGCGACGAGGAATCGGACGACGACTCCACCCGCGAGCAGTAGGCGCTAGCCGAAGGTGAAGGCGTAGCCGGCGACTCCGGGTGCGAAGCGCAACTCGAGCAGGTGCTCCGCGATCTCCTCGCGCTCGACGAGCGTGTAGAGCTTCTCGCGGCTGACGCTGATTGTACTCTCGGGCTTGCCGTCGACGAGCACCTCGACAGCTCCTTTGCCGGTCAGCACGAGGTAGACGTCCCGAGCGCGGTAGCGCAGGCGCAGCCTCGCGTCGCGTCCGGCGACCGCGCGCTCGTCCTCGACCTTCCAGCGGCCGCCCAGCGTCAGCTCGTTCTCGGCCAGCTCCGCCGAGAGCGCGTAGCTCCGCTCGCGATCCGGTGCGATCGTGGTGCCCGCATAGCGGGCGAGGCGCTTGTGCCCGAGGTAGCTCTCGGGGGTGACGAGACCGCGCGGGCTCTCGTCGGCGAGCGCCGCGGGGGCGGGAAGAGAGGCATCCCCGCGCTCGGCGAGGAGCTCGCGGATGGCGCGCTCGGACTCGTCGTAGTCGCCCTCGCCGAAGTGGTAGTAGCGGACGTGGCCGTTCCGGTCGATCAGGTACTTCGCCGGCCAATACTGGTTGTGCCAGGCGTTCCAGGTGCCGAAGTCGTTGTCGAGGGCGATCGGATACTCGACTCCGAGCTCCTCCGCGTTCTCGCGCACGTTCGAGCGCACCCGCTCGAAGGCGAACTCGGGAGTGTGCACACCGACGATCGTGAGGCCACTCTCGCGGTAGCGCTCGTCCCAGGAGGTGATGTACGGCAGCGTGCGTAGGCAGTTGATGCAGGAGTACGTCCAGAAGTCGATCAGGACGACCTTGCCGCGTAGCCCCGCCACCGTCAGCGGCTTCGAGTTGAGCCAGCCGTTCAGTCCGGCGAACTCGGGAGCGCGGCCGTAGTCCGGCAGGGTGCTCCCGCCCTCGGGCACGGCGACCGGCTCCGGCGCACGGGCGCCGGTCAGCTCGCGGAGCTCCCGCTGGGCTGCGTCCGACCGCTCGACCCGTTCCTGCACCGCCTCGGTGTAGCCAGGAATCCGGGTCTGCAAGTCCTGGTCGACGCCGAGCGCGATCGCGAGCGCAGCGGCCACGACGACAGCGCCCGCAGCCTGGCGGACGATGCTCGCGCGAGCGCGCAGCCGCCGGGCTGCACGCTGGCCGGCGAAGGCGATTGCGAGCATCGGCACCGCTGCCCCGACGGCATAAGCGAGCGTGAGCACGAGGCCGTCGAGGCCCACGTTCTGCTGGGCGGCGATCACCGTGACCGCGGCGAGCACCGGGCCGGCGCAGGGGACGAAGACGAGCCCGAGCGAGACGCCGAGAAGGAAGCCTCCGCCCGCGTCGCCGCTGCGGCGCCGGCTGAGCGCCTGGAACGGTCGCGCCAGTAGCTCGGCGAAGCGCGGCCAGAGAAGCGAGACGCCCAACACGACGAGCACCGCGATCGCGAGATTGCGGAGAAAGTCGTCTGGGAGTCCGATCCGGTCGAGGAGCCATGCGGCGAAGAGCGTGAAGACCGTGAAGCTGAGCACGATCCCCGCGATGATCGCGAAGGGCCGGCGACCGGTCGCGCCGCCGGCGAGCACGATCGGCAGCACGGGGAGGACACAGGGCGAGAGGGCGGTGACGATTCCCGCAACGAAGCCGATGGCGAGCAGGATCAGCACGCCTGAACGGTAGCCATGTCCTCTTACGCGGGTGTTACGGATTCGGGCGCGCCGGCCGGAGAATCGCCGGTGCCGTTCGTCGAGCCGGAGCCGCCTGACCTGCGCCGCCGGCGCCGCCGCGGCCTGGACGGCTGTTCGGCGGCGGCTGAGCTATCGGCAGCCGGCTCGAGGCTTGGCTGCGATCCGTTCTGTGCCTGGCCCAGACCTTCGGCAGGCTTCTTGCGCTTGCGCCGCCGGCGCTGCTTGCGTGCCGGCGGCTTGGGCGCGGGCAGGTTGTCGGCGAACGCGTTCGCGATCGACGCGATCTCGCTCCGCTCCTCGCGGGCGCGGTCGA
The DNA here is from genome assembly GCA_051005735.1 of Gaiellaceae bacterium. Taxonomy (GTDB): domain Bacteria; phylum Actinomycetota; class Thermoleophilia; order Gaiellales; family Gaiellaceae; genus Gaiellasilicea. Next base: position 5,334 of record JBPCJB010000069.1, read on the forward strand.
GGGAGGAGGTCGCCCGCGGCGTGTACCCGTCGGCGGAGGCGAGCAGGGCGACCCCGACTTCGAGCGGCAGCGCCTTCGCCACTTGGACGAGCCGGGCCACGTTCTCCTCGTGCCGGTGCCCTCGTGAGTTCGCGACCGCTCCGAGCAGGCGCTTCGCCTCCGGGAACTCGGCGCTCGCGCGGCGATCCTGAAGCTTCCGCGTCGCCTTCGCGAGTTTCCACGTCCAGCGCTGGAGGATCTGATCCGGGGCGTTTGCCTTGCCCTCGCCGAGCGCGCGCAGGAGGATCCGCACTCCGGCTGCGCGATCCTTCTCCCACGGCAGCGCCTGGCTGACGAGCGTGACCAGGTCGTCGAACTCGGCCCGCTCGACGATCATCGAGACGCGATCCTGAAGCGCCGTCATCCGCAGCCGCCGGTTCGGGTTCTCGGCGGCGCAGATAGAGAGGAACTGCTCGAGCGCGACCTTCGAGGCGCTGCTCTCGGCGAAGCGCTTCGCGAACTCGGCTCGCTGGTCGAAGCGAAGCTGGCGCCCGGCGATCGTCGCCCAATAGCGCTGCTCGTCCTCGTCCAGGAACTTCGGGTCGATCCGTTGCCATTCGCGCTGGATCACGGAGAGCCGGCGCGCGACGTCGGGCGTCACCGGAACGAGCCAGCTCGCCGGCGAGAGCTGGCGGCGCGCGCGGCGCTGGACGCGCCGGCGCGGAGCCGGGGTGACCCGGGCGCCCTCGCGGTAGAAGTCGGCGTCGAGCAGCGAATGGAGCGAGACGACGCGATCCGAATGCGTCGCCGACTTGACGACGAAGTCGACGACGATCCCCGCCTCCTTGCGTGGATGCGTCCGCATGATCCGGCCGATCCGTTGCTGGTAGACGCGCTTCGACGCCGTCGGCGCCAGGTGCATGCAGACCGTCGCGCGCGGCGAGTTCCAGCCCTCGGCGAGCAGCATCGCGTTGATCAAGACGTTGATCTCGCCGCGCTCGTAGGCCGCGAGCGTCTCGGCGAGTCGCACCAGAGGCGTCTTGCCGGAGACTGCTTCGGCCTTGAGACCGGCAGCGCGGAACTCCTGCGCGAGGTTGTAGGCGTGGTCGACCCCGGCCGCGTAAACGATCCCGGGTGTCGAGCCGAAACGCTCGCGATAGAGGCTGGCGGCGGCCTGGTTCAGCGCCTGGTGGTCGAGCGCTGCGGCGAGCGCGCGCTCCTCGAAGTCGCCGCCGATGATCGGGACGGAGTTGATCGCGGCGGCCGGCGCGAGTCGAAGGCAGCGAAGCGGCGCGATCAGACCGCGGCGGGCGGCGTCCGCCAATGGCAGGTCGTCGACCGAGGCTGGGAAGACGTCCGAGACCTGCTTGGCGATCAGCTGCTCGGTCGCCGTCATCCCGATATAGATCGGCTCCGGGAAGCTGCGGATCGCGGCGCTCGTCTTCTCGCCGAGCGCCGTGTGCGCCTCGTCGCAGATCACGAGCTGGTACGCATCGCGAGAGAGGGAGCCGACGTGGCGCGCGAACCAGGCGTAGGTCTGGATCGTGATCGGGTCGCGGCGGTACGGCTCCTTCCCCGTCTCGATCGCGTCGGTGAATCGCTCGCCGTAGCCCTCTGTCGTCAGGTCGTTCCGGAACTGGGTGACGAGGAGGCGTCGGTGGGTGAGGATCAGGATCCCGAGCGAGCGGGCGGCCTCGACGAACCCCGCCGCGGCGATCGTCTTGCCGGAGGCGGTCGGATGCCGGAACCGGAAACGGCGGGCGGCACCTGGATCCTCGGCCGCGAGCTCCAGCGGCAGCTCGTCGTCGGCGTCGTCGGCCTCGGCCTCTGCGAGCTCGTCCTCTTCGTCGAGCTCAGGCTCGGCATCCGCCTGGCCGTTGCCGTTCTCCTCCTCCTCGGCAGTGCGCTGATTCGCGGCGATCAGCTCGGTCAGCATTCCCGCGAGCGCGTCGATCTGATGGCGGCGCAGCTCGGTGCCGGCCGCAGTCGTCGGCGGCTTGGATGAGAGGACGCGCTCGAGCCCGAGCATCAGCCCAAACCGCACCTTCCAGCGCGGCGACGGAACCTTGCGGCCGGCGTCGAGCTCGGCGAGCGCCTCGTCCAGCGCCAGTCGGCGCGCGGTGCCGGGCGCCAGCGCGGCTTCGGGCTCCTCGCCGTTGTGGAGAAACGGCTCGGCGGCCCAGTCGTGTGCTCGGAGGGCGTCGGCCCGCAGGCCGTCCGCCGCATCCGACGTATTGGTCAGGTTCAGTATCGCTTCTGACATGTGTGCAGCGCTGCGTTCCGCTGCGACCTCTGAGGAGATTCGGCGCACTCGCACGGACTAGGCGGCGAGCGGCGCTCCTCGCAGCATAACCGAACTTTCGGACGATCGAAGGCCGGTGGCGGCTCTCTAAGATCCCTCGATGGAGCACGACTGGGCGGATGCGCGGCGCCGGGCGGAAGAGCGCTACGCGGACGGCGAGCGGCGGCTTCCTGCTGGCGGCGACGAGCGTCAGCGACAGTTGACGCGGATGGGCAATGCAGCGGGTGCTGCAGGGCTTGCGGCGCTGATGGCCGGAGCTGACGGGCGCGAGTCGTTCGGGCGTGCGGCCGAGCGCTACCGCGAGAGCTGGGAAGGTGCTCCGCCTGGAAGCTGGGGACGTCCGATCGGGGCGATCAAGGCGCGGATCCTCGCGGGAGACTGGGACGGTGCTGCTGCCGACGCGCGCTGGGCGCTCGAGGTCGGGGCTGGGGAGGCGGACTCGCCGATCGGTCGCTACGCCGCTGCGCTCGCGTGCCTCGTGCTCGGCGAGTGGGAGGACGCCCGCGTGCATGCCGACGTCGCTCGCATCGACGAGGGCTTCCCTACCGACGTGGGCGATGCGCTCGCCTTCCTCGCCGCCGAGGACGTCGTCGACTACGTCGAGTCGATCGAGCGTGTGCTCGAGTCGTCCGAGACGCGCGACGAATACCTCGAGGACATCCCGGTCGCCGACACGGTGCTCGTCCTCCAGGCTCTCGCCGGTCGCCGCGGGATGGCAGCCGAGCTGCGCTCACCGCTCCTGCCCGGCTAGATGATTGATGCCATGACTCAGGCGGTGTAGTCGGTGATCGCGCGGCTGGGCCGCCCGAGTCGGTGGTTGAGACTGTCGCAGGCGGCGAGGGTGAGCAGCCGGAGCCCGATCCGGGCCTGGAGG
>JBPCJB010000070.1:0-4505 GCA_051005735.1 Gaiellaceae bacterium
CCGAGAGCGTCCCCGCCTTCTGGGCGCCGCGCGTCTTCAGCTCCGGGAAGAGCTCGTAGACGAGCTCGTAGCGGGCATTGCCGTTCCGTTCGGCGATTCGAAGGTTCTCGTCGACGCTGAGGCCGGCAAAGACGTCGCGATCCTCGGGCACGTAGCCGACCCCGCGCCGGACGATCCGGTGCGTGGGCAGGCGCGTCAGCTCGGCGCCGGCGAGCGAGACCCGTCCACGGCGCGGGACGAGCCCCATCAGCGCCCGCAGCGTCGTCGTCTTCCCGACCCCGTTCCGCCCGAGCAGCGCGGTGACGCCGCCTTCGGGCACGTCGAACGAGACGCCCTGGAGCACGTGCGACTCGCCTAAGTGGACGTGCAGGTCGCGAACTTCGATCAGGCTCACAGCGGCTCCCCGAGGTAGGCCGTCTGGACAGTCTCGTTCGCCATCACCTTGTCCGGCTCGTCGAAGGCGAGCAGCGCGCCGTGGTGCATGACCGCGATCCGCTCGGCGAGGCCGACCACGACCTCCATTCGGTGCTCGACCATCAGCACCGTCTTGCCCTCCTCGCGATGCACCGACCGGATCAGCTCCACGAGCTCGTCGACGTCCTCGACCGAGACGCCGGCCATCGGCTCGTCGAGCATGATCACGTCCGGGTTCCCGACGAGGAGCATCGCGATCTCGAGCTTCCGCTGGTCGCCGTGCGAGAGGAGACCGGCCGGCCAGGCGCCGCGACCGCCGAGGCCGACCCGCTCGAGCGCCTGCTCGGCCCGCTCGACCCCGATCCGGCTCGCCCGCCGCCAGATCCGCATCGTCCCGCCGAGCTCCGAGTCGGCCGCGAGCCGCACGTTCTCGCGCACGCTCAGGAGCGGGAAGACGCTCGAGACCTGGAAGGTCCGCCCGAGCCCGGCCCGAGTCCGGCGAAACGGCGGCTCACCGGTGATGTCCCGGCCGTGCAGCTCGACGCTCCCCGCGGTCGGCCGCAGGAGGCCCGAGAGCAGGTTGAAGAGCGTTGTCTTACCCGCGCCGTTCGGCCCGATGATCCCGACTAGCTCGCCCGCGCGGACCTCGAGCGAGACATCGGAGACGATTCTGGCGCCGCCGATGTCGAGCCCGAGGCTCCGCGTGGCGAGGATCGGCGCAGGAGTGGCCACGATCCCCGGGGGCAGGGATTCGCGGCTAGCGCCGCTCCGGCGGGGCCACGAACTGGCCCTTGATCCTGGCGGTCACCCGCGGGGTGAACCGGTTGCCGTTCTGGACGAGCTTGACCTGGAACATCGGCTGGATCATCGCGTGGTCGGACTGGCGGATCGACTGCTGGCCCTTCGGGCCGACGAAGTTCCAGCCCTCGAGCGCCGAGATCATCCGGTCGACGTTGTCGCCCTTCGCCTCGGTGAGCGCGCGGACGATCATCTGGCCGGCGACGAAGCCGTCCGGGGTGAACAGGTCCGGGACCTGACCGCGCTTGCGCATCGCGTTGACGAGGAAGTCGTTGACCTTGTTCTTCGGAGCCGTCGAGACGTAGTGCGAGAGGAAGTCGATCCGCGTCGCCGCCTCGCCGTAGCTCGCCCACGTCGCCTTCTCCGCGAGCCCGGTCACGATCTTGTTCGAGACGCCGAACACGTTCTGCTGCGTCAGCGCCCGATACATCGCCGGAGCGGTCGTGCCGGCCCAGGCGATGAAGAGCAGATCCGGGTTCGCCTGCTTCGCCTGCTGCGCGAACGGGGTGAAGTCCTGCGCCGAGAGCGGTACGAGCAGCCGGCTGACCGCGTGACCCTGGCCGCCGACGACCGCGTTCACGGCGGCGAAGTTGCCCGCGCCGAACGCCGAGTCCTGCGCGAAGACGACGACCTTCCGCCCGGCGCCGCGGAGGAACGTCGCCGCGGTCTTCACGTCCTGGAAGGTCTGCCGACCCGAGCGGAAGGTGTACTTGTTGATCCCGGTGACCGCGTCGGTTGCGGCCGGGCCCGAGATGAAGAGGATCTTGTTCTGCTCGGCGAGCGGCGCCATCTGGAGCGCGACGCCCGACGAGACGCTGCCGGCGAGGATCTTGTAGCCCTTGCCGATCAGGTCCTTCGCAGCCGAGACCGCCTTGACCGGATCGGTGCCGTCGTCGGCGAGCGTCAGCTCGATCTTCCGCCCGTTGACCGAGTTCGTGCCCTTGGTCGCGTAGGCGAGGCCGTAGCGGAGGCCCTGGATGTACTGGGCGCCGTAGGCCGCGAGCAGCCCTGTGCGCGAATAGACGATCCCGACCTTGTACGAAGCAGCGACCGTCTGGCCCGTTCCTGCTTCCGTCTTCGCGTCTGCTGTGCTCGCGAGGCCACCGAGCACCGCGGTGACGAGCGTGAGCAGCACTGCAAGCTTCAAGCGCGTTCCCTGCATCTCTCCCTGACCTCCGTGAAGGATGACCTAAACCTGAGACCCGATTCAGGTCTACGGTACGACGGCGAGCGGCCACATGTCAAGGGCCGGCGACGCCGATCAGGCGCCGAGCTCGTGCAGGAGCGGCGCCGTGTCGAGCGGGTCGGCGCCGATCCGCTCGGCGATCTCCTCGCTCGTCGGGCGCGTCCCTTCCCGGAAGAGCTCGCGCAGGCGCTCCCCCGTCTCGGGCCGCCGCCACCAGTCCTCCCCGATCTCGGCGACGAGGTGCCGCCGGAGCTGGGCCGAGCGGATCCAGGCGCGCAGGTAGTCGGCCGAGTAGAACCCCGAATCCATGTCGGAGAGGAAGCTCTCCACCGGGTAGTGGATCCCGGTGGCCGCGGTGAGCCGCTCCGAGTAGCCGGCGGAGGTGCCGCCGTCGCTCGGGAACCGACTCCAGAACTCGAGCTCGAACTGGAGCTTTGCGGTGTAACGGCGGAAGAGGAGCGCCTCCAGGAACGTCGTCGCCTCGGCGTTCTCGACGGCCTGCTCGTCGGAGAGCCCGAAGTGCTCGGCGTGCCAACCCGGCTCCCGCGAGATCGCCTCGACGATGTAGGAGTAGACCTCGGTCAAGGCGTGATCGCGAGAGAGCTTGCGGAAGGTGTAGGGCAACGCCGGATCACAGCCCGCGTAGTGGAGCGCGTGCCCGGCCTCGTGCAGGAACGCCTGGTAGTCGTGCAGCCCGCCCTGGGCGCGGGTGATCAGATGGACGACGTTGGGCGGGTCTGAGGCGATCACGCAGGCGCGCGGCGACTTCTGCGGGCGGTCGTCGAGGTCGAGGCGGATTCCCGCGATCGACTGGATCTCGAAGCCGAGCCGCCGCAGCGTCTCGACGCACACCTCGACAGAGCGCTCCTTCGTATACGTGGACTCGAGCGGTGAAAGCCGACGCAGGTAGCTCGAGTGATTCGACGTCGGCACGGACTCGCGCTCCGGCCCGAGCAGCTTCGCGAACCAGCGCTCGCGGAGTTCCTGGTAGGCGCGCGTACCGCTCCTGCTGGCGGCGTCGAGGGCGCGCTCGAGCTCGCGCAGCGAGATCGCCTTCTCCTCTTCCGATCGCTTGATCGCGTCGGTCACGCCGGAGAGCTCCGCCTCGAGGGCGTCGCCCGCCGTCAGCAAAGCGTGCCGCTCGTCGTTGAAACGGGCGCTCCTGGCGTTGTGGAGCGCGCCGAGCTCGTCGCGCTCGCGGTAGTCGGGGAGCACGGCGAGTCTGGCCTGGGCGGTGCGAAGCGGCAGCTCCTCGCCGCGCCAGTCGATGCGCGCCGCGAGGATCGCGTTCTCCAGCTCGTCCTCCCGCCCGGCGAGGTCGGCCGCGACGATCCCGGCCTCGCAGGTCTTGCGGAGCCGATAGAGCCGCTCCCGCTCATCGTCGGGAACGTCTTCCTCTGCCTTTCGCAGCGCCTCCAGCTGCCCGTGGCTGAAGAGATCGCGGTAGCGCACCACGATCGCCGCCTGATCGGAGGTCTCCTTCTCGCCGACGCGCACCGCGCGCGCCTCCTCGGAGCGCTCGAAGAGGTAACGCGCCAGGCGCTCCTCGTACTCGACGGGCGTACGCGTCGCGGTCGTGCTCATGCGAGCGCTAGCGGACGGCCTCGTCGGAGACCGCGGCGGAGAGCTCGTCGAGCGCGAAGGGCTTCCCCAAGACTCCTGCGACCCGCGCTCTCACGGCCGGCGAGATCTCGCTCGTGCCTGAGAGCATCACCACGCGAACCGGCAGCTCGAGCCCTTCGATGTCGTCCAGGAGCTCGAGGCCGCTGTCCGCGCCGACGTGGACGTCGAGTAGGACGACGTCGAGCTGCTCGGTCGCGAGCAGATCGCGCGCCTCGGTAAGGGTGCCGGCCTCCAGCACCCGGTGCCCATCGAGCTCGAGGTTGACGCGGCAGAGCAGGCGCAGAGAAGGCTCGTCGTCGACGACGAGCACCGTGTGCGGGCGATTCATCGCGTGCGAGTGTAGACACAGCCATCCCGAGCCGCGGAAGCCGAGCCCGAGTCAGCGACCGGTTAGACTCGGGCTCTTGAGGCCGATCGCCGGATCGGGTCGCATCGCGAGCTCCGAGCGGGCGCTCGACCGGCTGCGCCGCGATCTCCAGCCGAC
>JBPCJB010000071.1:0-9245 GCA_051005735.1 Gaiellaceae bacterium
TGCTCGGCCCCGCGGAGATCGCCGCAGCGAATCCGAACTGGGTCGGCGGCGACATCTACGGCGGCTCGTGCGCGCTCGACCAAAATCTGCTCTGGCGGCCGACCCCGGCGATGCCCGGCCACGAGACCCCGGTCGAGGGCTTGTTCCACATCGGCGCGAGCACCCATCCCGGCCCCGGGCTCGGCGCCGGCTCCGGCTATCTCGCGGCGAAACGACTGACGCGACCGCCGCTGCCGCGGCGGCTTCTCGCGAAGCTGCCGGGGCGCTGATGCTGTCGCTGAGCGAGATCTCGACGGTCGGCGCGAGCTTCCGCGACGACCTGCGCGCGTACGCGGCCGCCGGCTTCGAGGGAATCGGCATCTGGGAATCGAAGCTCGCCGACGACGAGGCCGACCTGGCCGCGTTCCGCGAGAGCGGCCTCCACGCGACGAACTGCGTCCCGCTCGTCCCCTCAATCCTGCCGAACACTGTGATCGAAGGCCCACTCGATGTCGAAGAGCGAATCGAGTCCATCTGCGCCAGCATGGCCCGCTTCGCCCGCTACGAGCCGGAGTCGGTCCTCTGCCTGACGGGGCCGGCGGGAGGCCTGAGTGAGACGGAGGCGCGCCGCGTCGTCGTCGATGGGCTGCAGCGGATCGCGGCTGCCGCTACGGCTGCCGGAGTGCGGCTCGGCCTCGAACCGATCCACGCCTCGGAACGTGCGGCGCTGACGCTCGTCACCACGATCGCCGAGGCGCTCGCGCTGCTCGCCGAAGCCGGGCTCCCGGGCGTCGGGATCATGGTCGACCTCTGGCACGTCGGGGACACGCCGACGATCGAACACGACCTGCGCGAGCACCTCGATCGGATCACCGGCGTCCACGTCGCCGACTGGCACCCGCCGCCGCGAGCCGATCGCGCCCTCCCAGGCGAGGGCGCCTCGCGAACGCGGGAGCTGCTCACGATCCTCGCCGATGCCGGCTTCCGAGGCTCCTGGGATGTCGAGATCTTCGGAGATCCGAAGCAGCCCGACTCGCTCTGGTCGCTCCCGGTCGACGAGGCCGCGCGCCGTGCCTACGAGGCCGCGGTCGGCGTGCTCCCGTAGGCGCGGCGGAAGTAGAGGATCGGCACGCGGGCGGGATCCGGCGCGCTCCCCGCCTCGACGAGTCCGATCAAGATCAGATGATCCCCCGCCTCGAGCTCCTGCTCGGTCAAGCATTCCGCGTAGGCAAGCGCATCCTCGGTGAGACAGGGAACGCCGCCGAGCCCCGGCTCCCAGCGGACGTGGGCGAACTTGTCCTCGGCCTTCGAGGCGAAGAGCGCACAGAGGTCGGCGCCTCCGTCGCTCATGAAGTTGACGACGAACCGCTTGGCATGCCGGAGGGCGGCGAGCGTCCGGCTCGTCCGGTCGACGCACACGAGCAGCAGCGGGGGGTCTGCCGAGACGGCGCAGATCGCGTTTGTCGTCAGCCCCTTCGGCCGACCCTCCTCGTCGAGCGTGGTCACGATCGCTACCCCGGTCGGGAACGCACTCATGATCGAGACGAACTCCTCGCGCGTGAAGGCCATGCGAGAATCGTATGTCCGTGAGGAGCGAGCGCCGAGCGGCTGCCGATGACGCAGGCCAACGAAGCTCCCCGGGTTGGACTCGAACCAACAACCTACGGATTAACAGTCCGCCGCTCTGCCAATTGAGCTACCGGGGAAGGCGCGGGAGATTGTAGCGAGGCGCGGGTCGGACTCAGGCCAGCTCGAGAATCGCCTCCTGAACGCGCGCCAGCGCCGTCTGCAGCTCCCTCAGCTCGCCCAGCTCGGCGGCCGCGAGCTCGCGGCGCAGCCGCCGCTCGCGCAGGTTGAGCAGGCGCTCCTTGCCGGTTCGCTCGTCGAGCCCCTCACGCGCCGCGCGGGCATCGAGCTCCGCCTTCAGCACCACGAGCTCCGCGTCCTCCCCGCCCTCGACGAGCTGATTCCGGAAGCGACGGTGGAGGGTCGAGTCGAAGTGCTCGGGCGAGACCTCGGCAAGGAGCGTCACGAGCGAGGGATGGGCGACGCACGCCGCCAACGCATCGCGCTCCAGCCGGTCGCCCGTTTGCAGCATCTTTGGCGAGAGCTCCTGCGTCAGCGTTCGGACGCCACCCTTCGGCGCCAGGCTGGAGAGCGTCTCCTTCGGGAGGCTGAGCCGGCCGGCGAGCAGCCGCAACGCGTCCTGCCACTCCGGTGAGTCCTCGCTCCGCTGAAGGACCTCGCGCGCCCGCACGAACGCCTCCTGCCGATCCGGAGTCCGCTCGAGTTCGAGCCGGACCCGGTAGACGACATAGCTCTCTGCGCCGGCAAGCCGCTGCTCGAATCCGGCGGGCGCGTCGGCCGGATCCTGGCCCTTCGGCAAGGTCACGACCCTGACGTCGAGGCCGAGCGTCGTCGCGAGCTCCATCCCGCGCAACGTCGCGTCCTCACCGGCCGCGTCCGCGTCGAAGCAGAGGTAGATCCGCCCCGTCAGCCGTTGCAGCTCTTTGAGCTGCCGCTCGGTGAGCGCGGTTCCCATCGAGGCGATGACGGGCTCGAACCCGACCTGACGTAAGGCGATCACGTCGGTGTTCCCCTCGACGACGACGGCGCGCTCCTGCTTCGCGATCGCGGTGCGGCCGAGATGGAGGCCGTAGAGCAGAGCCGACTTGCGGAAGAGCTCGGTCTCCTGCGTGTTCACGTACTTGCCGCGCAGCGGATCGTCCTCGCGGAGCTTGCGGGCCTGGAAGCCGACGATCCGCCCGCGCGCGTCGGCGAGCGGGAACATCAGCCGCGGCGGGAAGTAGTCGCGGTCTGCCGCGTTCGTGAGCCCGGCGGCACGCAGCTCGTCGCGGCTGAATCCCTTCTCCTGGGCCTTGCTCGCGAGCCCGTCGCCCGGCGAGAGGCCGAGCCGAAACTCACGGCAGATCGGCTCGAGCAGGCCGCGACCCTCGAGATACGCGCGCACGGGCTCCCCCGCAGCCGAGTCCCAAAGATGCCGCTCGTAGAAGGCCGTTGCCTGCTCGAGGAGGGCGTGCAGCCGGTCTCGGCGTTGCCTCGAGGCCTCGAGCTGGGGCGAGGTCTCGTCGTACTCGAGCGTAACGCGGAACCGCTCAGCGAGCCATTCGACCGCTTCGACGAAGTCCAGGCTCTCCGTCTCGCGGACGAACGTGATCGCGTCACCACCCTTACCGCAGCCGAAGCAGTAGAAGAGCCGCTCGATCGGATTGACCGAGAAGCTCGGGGTGCGCTCCTCGTGGAACGGGCATCTCCCCGTCCAGTGCGAGCCTGCGCGACGCAGCGGCGTGCGGCCCTGGACGACCTCGATCATGTCCGTCGCGGCGACGACCTCCCGCACCGACTGTTCCTTGATCCGCGCCACTAGAGAGACTGAGCGTACGAAAGCGCGAAGCGATCCGTCATCCCGGCGACGAACGCGCGGATCTCGTCCTCCGAGTCGCTCCGTTCGGCGAGATGATCGAAGATCCGGCGCACCGTCTCGTGCGCGCGCTCGTGCTCCTCGCGCGCGTGCGGGCCGAGGTAGACGCGCTCGAACATGAACGAGCGGAGCGCGAGCATGGCGGCCCCGACCTCGTCGCTCTGCGCGATTGCGCCCGCCCGCTCGGAGCTCTCGATCAGGTCGTGGACGAGGGTGTCGATCCGTGCCGCGCCTCGCTCGCCGAGCAGTTCGAGCTCGGCGCGAGGCAGCTCGTCGACGCGCAGGATCCCGAATCGGATCGCATCGTCGATGTCGTGGTTGATGTACGCGACCCGGTCGACGAGCCGCACGACCCTCCCTTCGAGCGTCGCCGGCTCCTCCGGACCGGTGTGGGTGCGGATCCCGTCCCGCACCTCGGCCGTCAGATTGAGCTCCTCCGCGATCAGGAGCGACTGCTCGTTGTGACGAAACCCCGTGCCGAAGCGCTCGCGCAGGCAGCGATCGAGCTCCTCCTCGCCGGCATGGCCGAAGGGCGGGTGTCCTGTGTCGTGCCCGAGCCCGATCGCCTCCGTCAGATCCTCGTTCAAGCGCAGCGCCCGCGCGACGACCCGCGCGATCCCGGTCGTCTCGAGCGTGTGTGTCATCCGCGTCCGGTAGTGGTCGCCGGCGGGATCGATGAAGACCTGCGTCTTGCCTTTCAGGCGACGGAACGGCTTCGAGTGGAGGATGCGATCGCGATCGCGCTGGAAGGGAGTCCTGATCCGACACTCCTCCTCGTCGCGCGACCGCCCGCGCGTCTCGTAAGAACGGACAGCGAGCGGCGAGAGCGCACTTTCCTCGAGCTCGCGAATGCGCGCCTCGAAGGCATCGGCGACGCGTCCTGCGACCTCGGGCATCCTCTGAGGTTAGTCGGAGCCGCGGCGGTCGTCGTAACGCAGAGCTCCGGTCTGCATCGTCATCTTCCACTCACCTTCGACGAGCGCGTAGGCCTTGCACGTCCGTCCCATCCAGTGGGATTCGGAGCCGTCGATCGGGGAGCGCCAGAGCGCGTCGTCTCGACGACGGCGAATGCGCCATCACCCCTCTTCGAGACCTCGATCCGTGCGATCTGCCGCCGGTTGTGGACGAGCACGTGCGAATCAAAAGAGGTTTTGCTAGCCGCAACCCCAACGATCGGCATCGAAACGGCCCTGCACGAGCGTCCATTCGACCGGATCGTGGGTGGTGTAGCTGCGAGGCCAAGGCCACCATGTCCGGGTGGAACACGCTCAAAGAGCTGGACGTTCAGGGTGTCCCAGGCCCGGGTCTCGCGAGCGACGATCTCTTCGATCTCGCGGACAGCCTGCACGTCAGATGATGATCGGCACGGTGCCGCCGTCGGCACTCCACGCCGCGCCCGTGACGTACGAAGCGCGCTCGGAGGCGAGGAACGCGATCACGGCCGCGATCTCCTCCGGCTCCGCCAGCCGCCCGAGCGGGCGGCCGGCGCCCACCTTCGCCAGCACCGCGTCGCGATCGCCACCCTGCTGATCGGCGAGCCCTCCCTCGCCCAGCCAGGCTTCGGTCGCGGTTGGGCCCGGCGTGACGGCGTTGCAGCGAATCCCGTCACCCGCAGAGAGATCGGCAACGAGACGCGAGAGCGAGAGCACGGCCGCCTTCGTCACGGAGTAGTGCGGCATTCCGCCCGAGGGACGTTTGGCGGCGGTCGAGGAGACGTTGACGATCGAGCCGCGCGATTCGCGCAGGTGAGGCAGCGCGGCGCGGATGGCACGTACGTAGCTCATCACGTTCAGCTGCCACATCGAGTCCCAATCCTCGTCGGCCACCTCCTCGAAGCGTGCCTGCACGGCGTAGCCGACGTTGTTCACGAGCACGTCGAGCCTGCCGAGCGCCGCCACGGCTTCCGCGATCACGAGCTCCGGCGCGTCGACTTCCGAGAGATCCGCGCTGACGTGCAACGCCTCGCCGAACCCCGGCCCCTTGCGACGACCGCAGGTGACGACGCGCGCTCCCTCGGCTACGAGCAGCCGAGCGGTCTCGAGCCCGATCCCCGAGGTCGAGCCGGTGACGATGCACACCTTGTCGCCGAGCCCGAGGTTCACGGTGGCTAGCGTACAAGGGTGACCGAGATCCTCTTCGTCCGTCACGGCGAGACAGACTGGAACGTCGAACGCCGAGTTCAGGGGCACAGCGACCGCCCGCTGAACGCGACCGGCGCGTCCCAGGCGCAGACGCTCGTCGCCGAGCTGCGAGACGAGCCGCTCGACGCGGTGTATGCAAGCGACCTGATCCGCGCGCGCGAAACCGCCTGGGCGTTCGCCGAGCATCACGGACTCGAGGTCGATTTGCTCCCCGCTCTTCGCGAGAAGAACTTCGGCAGCTGGGAAGGGCTTCGGGACACCGAGATCCGCGAGCGTTTCCCGCAGGCAGACGGAGGCCCCTGGGGTGACGCGGAGACAAGCGAGGAGCTCGCCGAACGCGTCCTCGCCGGCTTGCGTGAGATCGCCGAGCGTCATCCGGGCGGACGGGTCCTCGTCGTCTCGCACGGTGGCCCGCTCCGGGCGATCCTCCGCCACTGCGCCGCCGGAGGCGACGGCCACATCGCCAACTGCCACGTCGCCAGGATCGGCGTCCAGGACGGTGAGCTCAGCTCGTTAGACTGACCGCCTCGTGGAGGACTACACCAACTAGTACAAGGTTCGAGTGTCCATGCGGGTTTGCGGCCTGGTCTAAGCGCCGGTGCATCACCGGTGCATCACCACGGCAGCGACATTGCTCTCGTTAGGCGTTCTAGAAACTATCGCCCGTTGAACCACAGCGCGCCAGTGTGTAAAAGTGGCGTATCCAGCTTCCGGCGGCGGAAGCGCAAAGGGAAAGGGGATCTACGTGCGTAAGCTGATGCTTGGCCTCGTCGCTCTCGTGGCAGCGGCCGTTCTCGTCGCTCCGGCGACGGGCGCACCGAAGGGGAAAGGACTCGAGCAGTTTCCGGTCACTTGCGGAGGCGCCGAGGTCACGGTGACAGTGTCGTCCGGCGCGTCATTCTGGATCGGGGAGCAGCACTATCTGCTCACGTCCTTCACCGGAACGTTCACTGCTCTCGACGGATCCACCGAGACGGAGACGAAGATCTACGGCACGAGGAAGGGGCTGACAGGCACGCCGATCAGCTGCTCCGTCAGCTTCTCTGATCCAGAAGGCACGTTCGACGTGACGGTGACGGCCGTCCCCGTCCCGTAGTTATCCGGGGACTACGAAGGCGGGGCAGCGTGTGTTGGCTGCCCGCCTCGTTGTCCCGAACCACTTTTTCAGTGCGTCCTCAATAGTGACGTGAGCCGGTGCGCGCGCTGCCCGTTCGTTGGCCGAAGGAGACCTCGTGGCGGCGCGCGAGGCGTTCGCTGCGCACGAGTGCGAGACCCTGAAGGAGACACGAGACGGTCGAAGGCCACGGCCAAGAGGCGTGTAGGGTTTGTGCTCCATGCGACAAATGTCTCGGCGCCGAGGCGGACGGCTCGCTCCGCTCTCTCGTTGTCCCCGTAGCTAACGAATCCGAGACCACACCGGGACCACACGGGGAGCGCATCTGACGGCAGGGACGGCGGATACAAGGGCTTGTCTATGCGGGAACGGCTAGGCTCCGAGGCATCGAGGACTACACCAACAAGTACAAGGGCGAGCAGATCGAGGTTGCTCTCTTCGGCGGCGACTATCAGGAGGGCGTGCTTACCGCCTACTGCTCGATCGAAGACGTCCCGCACATCGAGCTGAACGGCCATATTCTCGTGCCGCTCCAGAACGTCGCCTCGCTGCACTGCTCCAGCCGGTGCGACGCCCCGGAGCCCGATTGGCCGCCCCGCGGCCTGGGCGACGACGAGCGCGACGCCGACGAGGGCTAGCGGGATGCGGCTGGCTGCCGCTCGAAATCTCTGCAAGGCATGGCTGTTGGTGCTGATCCTGGCCGCGTTCTTCGGCGCCTCGGGCTGGGCGATCGGCGGCTACCGGACCGCTTCCCTCTTCGTCTTCTGTGCGCTGCTCGCCGCTGCGGGGGTGTACGCATACGCCGATCGGGCTCTGCTCGGGATGCTCGGGGCGCGCGAGTTCGCACTCGCCGAGGATCCACGGCTGCGCTCGACCGTTGACACGCTCTCGGCCAAGCTGGGCATCCTGCCGCCGAAGCTCTACTTGATCGTCGACGGCTTCCCGAGGGTGTTCGTAGCCGGTCGCGGGCCGCGCGGGTCGGCACTCGCCGTCAGCACGGGTCTCCTCCTCGCGTTGCCGCCCGCCGAGCTCGAAGGTGTGATCGCGCACGAGCTCGCGCACGTGCGCTCGCGCGATGTTCTCGTGCAGACCTTCGCGACGATGCTCGCGGTCGCGCTGATCGAGCTCTCCCGGATCGGCGGCTTTCTCGAGCGGGCGCTACTCGCAGTGCTCGGCCCAACCGCTGCAGCTTTCGTCCATCTCCTGCTCTCGCCGAGGCGTGAGCTGGCAGCCGACCGGGTCGCCGCCGAAGCCTGTGGCTCCCCGCACGGTCTCGCCGATGCGCTCCTGCGACTCGACCAGGCGAGCGAGCTCGTCTCGTTCGCCGCCAATCCGGCTACCGAGCCGCTCTACACGACGAATCCATTCGCGGTGGAGGGTCTCGCCGCGCTCTTCGTCACCCACCCGCCCGTGGCCGCGCGCGTCACGCGCCTGCGCGCGCTCGAGTCGACTTCAGCCGCCGCCTGATACGGCTGCCGCATCCAGCACGAAACGAAGCGCATCGTGCCGGCGGCCGTCCCTGCTCTCGATCCTCCCGGAAACGGTTCCTTCGAGGTGAAAGCCGGCCCGCTCGGCGACGCCCTGAGAGCGGACGTTCTCGAGCAGGGTGAAGAGCTCGACGCGCGTCAGCTCCCGCTCCTCGAACGCATACCGCATGAGCAAGCGAAGCGCACGCGTCATCGCGCCCCGCCCCCGTCCCTCGGGTGCCAGCCAGTAGCCGACATCCGCCGGTGCGCCGGTGCGGATCTCGATCGTGCCGAAACGGTCGCCAGTCGCCGAGTCGACGATGATGAACGGCGCTGCCGAACCGTCCTCCCAGACCCGTTTGCAGCGCTCGAGCCACCACTCAGCGTCCGCACGCTCGTACGGATGCGGGAGCAACGGCAACCAGCGCTGGTTCTCCGGATCGCGGCAGGAATGGACGATCCACTCGACATCGTCGTCCTCGGGCGGCCTTAGCGTGATCTCCCCGTCTCTGAGCTCCATTCGCGCGAGTCTAGAGAAACGAAAAAGGGCCGCTCCCGCGGCCCCTCTTCGAGATAATTCGGCGGCGTCCTACTCTCCCGGGGGCTTGCGCCCCGAGTACCATCGGCGCTATCGGGCTTAACTTCTCTGTTCGGAATGGGAAGAGGTGTACCCCCGACGCTATGACCGCCGAAACTTGTGAACGTGCCCTTGAGTATCGGCGCACCCTCAAAACTCCATAGCGACTCACGAGTGTTCTAAATCAAGACCTCGGGCAATTAGTACCGGTCAGCTGAACGCATTGCTGCGCGTACACCGCCGGCCTATCGACGTGGTCGTCTTCCACGGCCCTTACTCCTTCTAGAGGATGGGAAGTCTCATCTTGAGGTGGGCTTCCCGCTTAGATGCTTTCAGCGGTTATCCCATCCAGGCGTAGCTAATCAGCAGTGCTCTTGGCAGAACAACTGATACACCAGTGGCCTGTTCGTCTCGGTCCTCTCGTACTAGAGACGACTCCTCTCAAACTTCCAGCGCCCATGGTGGATAGGGACCGAACTGTCTCACGACGTTCTGAACCCAGCTCGCGTACCGCTTTAATGGGCGA
>JBPCJB010000072.1:0-2962 GCA_051005735.1 Gaiellaceae bacterium
TCCTGGTCGACGTGTGAGGTCAGCGGCACCTCCTCCTCGCACGAGTCCGGTGGCTGGAGCAGGATCTGGGGGTCGCACAGCTCTCCCTCGCGCAGATCCTCGGGCAGGTGGTCGAGCAGCCCGACGATCTCCGCATCCCACTTGAGGTGAGGGAACCAATGGGCGGCCCACAGCCAGCGGCCGATCGTCTCCGCCGGTGCCCCGTTTCGAACGAGGTCGAGGTGGACGTGGCGCAGCACGAGGTCGACCGCGGACGGCGGCACGGCCGCGCGTAGTACCTCGTACCCCCGCGTCGCTGAAGCGGACGCTGTCATGGCCAATGCATCCCTGCGGTGGCAGACCGGCAAACGCGGAGCGGCAGGCGCAGCCTCCTAGAGAGATGTGATCCGGCGGTAGCCGCTCGGGGTGCGCACGAAGACCTGCCAGGCGTGGAAGCCGTAGAACGCCCGGACGTCGCGACGAATCACTCGCGAATAGGCGAGAACCGCATCGACGTAGAGCGTGGAATGGTTGTAGGCGTAGAGCGCTCCGCGGAGATCGCGGGGTGCACCCGAGGCGCGAAGGAGGTTCGCAGCGCCGAGGATCGCGTCGCGAGGATCGTCGATGTCCCCGCCCAGGCCGTAGGCCCGCCACGTTCCTGGAAGGAACTGCATCGGCCCCTGCGCTCCGGCGGTGCTGCGCGAGCGGACCTTGCCGAATGCGGTTTCGACGAAGTTGACGGCGGCGAGTACCTCCCAGGGCACGTCGAAGCGGCGTTCAGCCTCCCGGTAGTGCGCCAGCAGCCGCTCGGCGGGCTCCGCCGGGCCGGTTCGAAACGCAGAGAGCGGCAGGGTCGTCGGCGGCGTGAGGCGGACGAGCGCGCGGCGGGCAGCGACGATGTCGCGCGCGTCGGCCCGGAGCCTCGCCGGCAGCCGCGCGACGACGGTATCGGCGAGCTGCGGTGAGGCGATCCCGAGCGCGAGGTAGAGGCGTTGCTGGGAGAGCGCCCAGAGGAGGAGCTCACGCGGCTGCTGCCGCATCCCGGCTCTGCGTCGCTCCGCGATCTCCCGGTGGAGGGAGTCGGTCGCGGCGACGAGCCGGTCGGCGGTGGCTGCGACGGTGCGCGGCAGCGGCGCGCCCGGCGCCGGCGGAGTGGATCCGGCTGGAGCGGTGACGGCAAGCGCTGCGGCAACGAGGAAGGCGAGCATGCTCGGATCCTCGCCGATCCTCGGCAGGCATGCTGGAGCGGTGAACGCGATCCGCCTTCGGGACGTCGTCAAGCGCTACGGCTCGATCACCGCGGTGAACGGGCTCGACCTCGACGTGCCCGAGGGAACCTGCGTCGGCCTGCTGGGACCGAACGGCGCCGGCAAGTCGACGACGATGCGGCTCCTCACCGCGCAGTCGATCGCGGACGAGGGAGAGATCGAGGTGCTCCGATTCCGGCTTCCCGAGGAGTCGAGGCAGGCGCGCGCCCAGTGCGGCGTCGCACCCCAGCTCGACAACCTCGACACGACGTTGACCGTCGAGCAGAACCTGCGCGTCTTCTCGTACCTCTACCGGGTCGGTCGCGCCAGGAGGGGCGAGGCGATTGAGCGCTCGGGATCGCGAACCTCGCCGACCGGCGCGACACCCGCGTCGACAGGCTCTCCGGCGGGATGCGTCGGCGGCTCCTGATCGCACGCTCACTCGTGCACCGGCCGCGACTCCTCCTGCTCGACGAGCCCACCGTGGGTCTCGATCCGCAGGTCCGGCAGGAGCTCTGGGCCCTCATCGATGCGCTGCGCGCGGAGGGCACGACAATCCTGATGTCCACCCACTACATCGAGGAGGCGCAGCGCCTGGCCGACACGGTGTTGATCATGTCGCATGGCAGCGCCGTCGCGGCGGGACCGCCGGCGGAGCTCGTCGCCGAGCACGCGGGTCGGGAGGCCGTCGAGGTCTACGGCTCGCCGGAGCGGCTCGCGGAGGTCGAGTCCGCGGCCGCGGCCGAAGGTTTCCGCACCCGCCGCACCGGCACGAGCATCTCGGTGCTCGGCGTCGAGAACGCTGACGGCCGCGCTCCGAAGGGGAGCGACGGCCGACGAACCTCGAGGACGTCTTCGTTCTCCTGACGGGCGAGGAGATCGCCTGATGGCCGGAGCCCCGCCGCCGCGCGGCCGGCGGCTCGGCCGGCTCGAGCGCCCCGCGATGACGGGCGTGCTCGTCCGCGAGGTCACGAACTTCTCATCCTACTGGCGCTCGACGACGTTCTCCTCCACCGTCGAGCCGACCTTCTACCTGCTCGCGTTCGGCTTCGGCTTCGGCGCGCTCGTCAGCCGGGTCGGCGGCTACGACTACGTCGAGTTCGTCGGCACAGGGACGGTCGCGACGGCGGTGCTCTTCTCGAGCGCCTTCCCGGCGATGTTCGGGACGTTCATCAAGTACCAGTTCCAGCGCACCTACGACGCGATCCTGGCGGCGCCGGTCGACACCGAGGAGCTCGTGACGGCCGAGGCGCTCTGGGTCGCGACCCGGGCCGGCGTCTATGGGAATGTGCCGCTCCTCGTCGCGCTCGTCTTCGGGCTCGATCCGGCGTGGGGGATGCTCGCGGTGCCGCTGATCGCATTCGTCGCGGGCTTCGGCTGGGCGTGCTTCGGGATCGCGAGCCGGCTTCGCCTCCTCGATCGAGAACTTCAGCTACGTGATCAGCGCCGTCCTGACGCCGCTCTTCCTCGTCGCGGGCACGTTCTTCCCCCTCAGAGAGCTGCCGCGCTGGGCGCAGATTGCGGGCAACTTCAACCCGCTTCACCACTGCGTGGAGCTCGTCCGCCACGCTGCCTTCGGCTTCGAGGGCTGGACCTACCTCGCCCGCCTCGGTGCACTCGTTCTCTTCGGACTCGCGATGTGGCGGCTCGCAATCCGCGCAATGACGCGCAAGCTCGTCGACTGAGCACGAAGAAGGGGACGGGCGGCACCCTCCCCAAAACCCCTGGTCCAGCTT
>JBPCJB010000073.1:0-7351 GCA_051005735.1 Gaiellaceae bacterium
GGAAGGACGAACACGGACTCCGAGAAGCCGAGCTCGAGCGCCAGCGCCTGCATCGTCGCGTCGTCGAGATCGCGCGCGTCCGTGAAGACGCCGAGCTGGTTGCCCTGGAGCGGGATCTCCGTGAAGACGTCCGCGAGCACGTAGCGGAAGCTGCGCATCTGCCCAGCTTAGGCTTCCCTATCCTGGAGGCCGTGCGGGTCTTTCTCGTTCGGCATGCGGAGGCGGCCCCGGGCCATCCCGACGAGCTGCGGCCTCTCACCTCGGCGGGCCGCGAGCAGGCCCGCGCGCTCGGGGAGCGGCTCGCTGCGGTCGCGCCGGCCGTCGTCCTCTCGAGCCCGCTCCTGCGCGCCCGCGAGACCGCCGCTGCGATCGCCCGCGCGACGGGCGCAGAGCTGCGGATCGACGAGCGGCTCGCGCCGGGCGCGACTCTCGCGGCGCTGCTAGAGGCGGTCCACGGGCTCCCAGAGCCACTCGCGACGCCGCTCGTCGCGGTCGGTCACCAGCCCGACTGCGGCGAGATCGCGGCTGCGCTGACCAGCGGCGAGCCGCCCAGCTACCCGCCGGCCGGAGTCGCCGAGCTCGACCTCCCGCTCTAGCCCCTCCCCTAGACTGCGGCCCGTGCCAGCGATCTCCGTCCGGGGCCTGCGCAAGTCCTACGGCCCACTCGAGGCGGTGCGCGGAATCGACTTCGAGGTGGCGGTGGGTGAGGTCTTCGGCCTGCTCGGCCCGAACGGCGCCGGCAAGACGACGACGGTCGAGATCCTCGAGGGGTATCGACAACGGGACGGAGGGGAGGTGCAAGTCCTCGGCTTCGATCCGGGCAAGGCAGAACGAGGCTTCCGGGAGCGGATCGGCGTCGTGCTTCAGTCGTCCGAGCTCTGGGCGAGCCTGAGCGTGCGCGAGGTGCACGCGATCTTCGCCGGCTACTACGAGGCGCCGCGCGACGTGGACGAGACGATCGAGCTCGTCGGCCTCGGCCACAAGCGCGACGCCCGGGTGAAGACGCTCTCCGGCGGCCAGAAGCGCCGACTCGACCTCGGGATCGCGCTCGTAGGCGACCCCGAGCTCGTCTTCCTGGACGAGCCGACGACCGGGTTCGACCCCGCAGCCCGCCGGAACGCCTGGGAGCTCGTGCGCTCGCTCCGCGGGCTCGGCAAGACCGTCCTCCTGACGACGCACTACCTCGACGAGGCGCAGCAGCTCGCAGACCGGGTCGCCGTGCTCGTCGCCGGCGAGATCGTCAAGCTCGGCCGCCCCTCGGAGCTGACCGCGAGCTCGAAGGCGGAGATCCGCTACCGGCGCGACGGCGAGCTCGTCGTCCTGGAGACCGACGCGCCGACACGAGCGCTGCACGAGCTGACGAGGGCGGCTCTCGCCGAGGGGCGCGAGCTCGACGAGATCGAGGTTCGGCGCGCGACCCTCGAGGACGTCTACCTCGAGCTCGTCGACGAGCAGCCCGCTTGAGAGTCCTCCTGCACCAACTTCGGTCCGAGCAGCTGCTCTTCTGGCGCAACCGCGAGTCGGCCGGGTTCATCTTCGTCTTCCCGCTGATGCTCTTCCTGCTCCTCGGGGCCCTCTACGGCGACGAGACCACCGACGGCTACGACGCAATCGAGGTCCTGCTCGCGGGAATGCTCGGCTACGGCGCCGCGAACACGGGCTTCGCGGGGATGGCGATCACGCTCGTGATCCGGCGGGAGTACGGGATCCTGAAGCGGATCCGCTCGACGCCGCTGCCCGCTTCCTCGTACTTCGCAGCCGCGCTCGCCTCGACGCTCTTCGTGTTCGCGATCCAGACACTCGTCCTGCTCGGGCTGGGCCGGCTCCTCTACGACACCGCGCTCCCGGAGCGGCCGCTCTCGCTCGCTTTCCTCGTCGTCTTCGGGGCCGCGGCGTTCGCGGGCATGGGGATCGGAGCCGCCTCGCTGATCCGCTCGGCCGAGGGATCCTCCGCGGTCGTCAACTTCATCCTCCTCCCGATGGCGTTCCTCTCAGGGTCCTTCGGCGGCCGGGACTACCCGCCGGTGCTGGAGGCGATCGCGAACGTGCTGCCGCTGAAGTACTTCGTCGACCTGCTCCGCGACGTCTATCTCGACCACGAGCGCGCCTGGAGCAATCCCGGCGCGCTCGCCGTCGTGGCGGCGTGGGGCCTCGGCGGGGCGCTTCTCGGCGCGCGCCGCTTCGGCTGGGAGCCGCGTGAGCGTTAGCGGGGAACCCCGGCCGGGCACAGCGTTCTCTATGCAGGAAATGGCCCGGATCGCCTTCGTCGCCGACCCTAGCGAGCAAGCCGCCATCGAGGTTCGCGTCAACTTCGGCATCTTCGCCGGCCGCGAGGTCACGCCCGCGGAGATCGACGAGCTCGCCCGCGTCCTGCTCCCCGAGGTGCCGTCGGTCTCGATCGTCTCCGAGCAGCGGCACGAGATCGACTCCGAGGTCGAGGTCTCCGTGCACCAACTCCGGATCGAGGTCGCGCCCGACGCCCTGCCGGAGCATGCGGACGTCGCAGTGCTCGGAACCCGGCTCGCCGATCTCGCAGAGCACTGGGCCGAGGGCTGCATCTCGGAGCGCCACGCCGAGATCAGCGACGGCTGAGGCATCCTCTCGATCGAGCTCTACGGCTCCGAGCGCACCACCATCGCGCTCCCGCCGCCGCGACGCACGGGCTCGGCCGCAGCGAGCATCCGGCCGCCGCCGAGGAACTCGATCCCGGTGGCGGCCCCGATCTCGGGGTTCGCGCTGAACACGTGTCCACGCGCTCGCAGCGCGGTCGCTTCGGCCGTCGCCAGGAAGCCCGGCTCCGCCTGCGTCGCCGCGGTGTTCCGCTGGGTCAGCCTCGGATCCGCGATTGCCTGGGGAAGGGTCAGGCCGAGATCGAGCCGGTCGATCAGGATCTGGAGGACGGTCGTGATGATCGTCGACCCTCCGGGCGAGCCGACCGCGAGCAGCGGCTCGCCGTCGCGAAGCACGATCGTCGGGGCCATCGAGCTGCGTGGTCGCTTGCCGCCTTCGACCCGGTTCGGGTGCGTCAAAGAGTCGAAGTTGAAGTCGGTCAGCTCGTTGTTCGCGAGGAAGCCCCAACCGGGCACGACGAGGCCGGCGCCGCCGGTGGACTCGATCGTGAACGTGTAGGAGACGACGTTGCCGAAGCGGTCGGCGGTCGTCAGGTGCGTGGTCGTGCCCGCCCGCGTCTCGCTCGCCGAAGCCTGAACGCTCGCGCCGCCGCCGCCGTTGAACGGATAGGGATCCCCCGGCGCGACCGGGCTCGTCGCTGCGGCTTCCGTGATCAGCGCCCGCCGCGTCGCCGCGAACCCATCCGAGAGCAACCCCGTCAGCGGCACGTCGAAGTACGCCGGATCGGCGAGATAGGCGCCGCGATCGGCGAACGAGTAGCGCGACGCTTCGAGGTAGTAATGGAGCGCAGCCTCACGGGTCAGGGTCGAGAGCGGGTAGCCCTCGAGGATGTTCAGCGCCTCGCCGACCGTCGAGCCGCCGCTCGAGGGTGGGCCCATCCCGTAGACATCGAGCCCGCGGTAATCGACGTGCGTCGGCGCGCGCTTCGGAGCGGTGTAGGCTCGCAGATCGCGCATGGTCATGACCCCCGGCCGCCACGTGTGATTGGCGGTCGGTGAGACCACGGGGCGCTGCACGGTCTCCACGAGAGCTTCCGCAACGGGACCGCGGTAGAAGCCACTCGGCCCTCGGTCCGCGATTCGTTCGTATGCCCGCGCGAGATCGGGATTGCGGAAGATGGCGCCGACATCGTGCGGCGTGCCGTCCGGGTCGAGGTAGAGCGCGGCCGTCGCGGGAATGTCGTTGAACCAGTCGACGTTGGCCTGCGTCTGGTCGAAGAACGTCTGGTCGACGACAAAGCCATTGCGTGCGACCCGGATCGCCGGCTCGAGCGCCTCTTCGAGGTCGATCGTGCCGTAGCGCCTGAGCGCGTTGTGCCACGTCTCGACAGTCCCCGGCACCCCGACTGAGAGACCGCTGTAACGCGCGTCGTTGAAGGGGAGCGGCCTTCCGTTCTCCCAGAGCGAATCGGGGCGCATTGCGGCCGGCGCGCTTTCGCGCCCGTCGATCGTGACCACCTTGCCGCGCCGACTGCGGCCGCGGTCTTCGTCCTCGTCGTCGTCGTCATCTCTTGCGAGGTAGAGGACCATGAAGCCGCCCCCGCCGATCCCACACGAGAAGGGCTCGGTGACGCCGAGCACGGCCGCCGCGGCGACCGCCGCATCGACGGCGTTGCCGCCGTCTCGCAGCGTCTTGATCGCCGCCTGCGTCGCGAGCACGTCGACCGTTGCAGCTGCACCTCCCTTTCCGATTGCCGTCGGCTGGCCTGGTTGTGCCTGGGCCCCGACCTGGGCGGCGAACACCGCCGCCCCGACGACGAGCAGAACGACGAGCAGGCGAAGTGAACGGCGGCGCATGATTCCCCTCTCCAAAGTCGAGTCGACCAACGTTGAGAATCGTGTCGAAGCCGAATCTACTCCTCCGCCGCCGGCTGCTCAAGGAGCCGGCGTCGATCGAGGGGATCAGGAGGCCGCCTAGCGGTCGCGGCCGGACACGAGCGCCGGGATCGCGACGAGCTGCGGGCGGGCCGTCCGCTTCTCCTCGGCGGCCTGTCCCTCCGACGCTAGTCCTGAGGGCGCGTCTTCGAGGACCTCCCTGAGCGCGCCGACACAGCGGCCGTCGAACTGCTTGTCCGTGTTGGCCTGCAACTCGGCCAGCGCCTCTGCGATCGTCAGGCTCTCGCGATAGGGACGGGTGCCCGTCATCGCCTCGAAGGCGTCGGCGACCGCGATGATCCGCGACTCGAGCGGAATCCGATCCGCGCGCAGGCCCTCCGGATAGCCGGCGCCGTCGACCCGCTCGTGGTGATGGAGGACCCACACCGCCTCGGTGGGCAGCTCGGCCGAGAGCATGATCCCGTGGCCGATCTTGACGTGCTCCTTCATCTCGTCCTCCTCCTCGAGCCGGAGCGCCGCCGGCTTCTGGAGGATCGCGTCCGAGACGCCGATCTTGCCGACGTCATGGAGCAGGCCCGCGAGCCGCAGCCGCTCGAGCCCCTCCCCGTCAATGTGGAGCGCTTTGCCGATCGCGACCGCGAGCTCCGCAACCGTCTCGGAGTGGCTGCGCGTGCCCGCGTCCTTGGCGTCGACCGCCCGCGCAAGCGCAGCTGCGAGGGTCCGCTGATGGTGCGACGGCGTCTTGGCATCGACCTCGGTGGTCGGGGTCAGGCCGGGGTGATAGGTGAGCGCGTTCAGCTTCGTTCGCTTGGCCTCGTAGAGCGCCACGTCAGCCTGGTGGATCAGGAGGTGACGCGCCTCGGTTCCGGTCGATTCGGTCAACCCGATGCTGACCGCTCGCCGCCCGAGCACGTCGCGCGTGAGCTTGTCGAGCTTGTTCGCGAGCGCGAGCGCGTTCCAGTTGCGGCTCCCCGGAAGGAGGATCATGAACTCGTCGCCGCCCGTCCGGTACACCGTCCCCTGGCTGCCGATCGCGGAGCGGGCGAGATCGCTGACGCGTTTGATGTAGACGTCGCCGGCCTGGTGTCCCTGCGTGTCGTTGATCTGCTTCAGGCCGTCGAGGTCGATCGCCATCAGGGAGAAGACCGAGCCGGTATGGGATCGCCGCTGCACCTCGAGCGAGAGGTCGTGATGGAAGCCGCGGTGGTTGCCGAGTCCCGTCAGGCTGTCCGTTCGCGCCTCGACTTCGAGCCGCTCGAGCTCAGCATCGCGCTCGCCGCCCGCGGCAGGCCGAGTGCGCAGGACGGCTACGCAGCCCAGCAGGGCCAGTAGACCGACGATCAACGTCGCGAGAGTGCGGATCGCATCGAGGAGCGGCGAGCCCTCCTCGAGCACCGCGCTCTGACGCTGCCGAAGCGCGGCCTCGGCCTTCCGCTGGATCGAGGCCAGCTCGGAGAGCGCGCGTCGGGCTGTCTTCGCCTGGCCGCCGACGGCGCTCGCCGCATGCCGGGCTGCCATCCGGTGCGAGACGGCGAGAGCGGCCGCGGTCGCCGCGCTCGAGCCGCCGGAGTCGGCACGAAGACCATCGAGAAGCCGCTGCGCCTTCCGGCTCAGGAAGACGATGTCTGCCTCCGACGTGCGGGCTCGCCGCGAGGGAGCGAGCAACCACCGCTGGCGACCCACGACATGGGCGATTCCCGCGAAGGCCCGCGCCTCGTCGGCGCGCGCCGCCTCGGCTCTCTGCTCCTCGAGACCGCTGATCGTCGCGAGTATGGCTACTGCGGCGACGGCGGCGGTGGCGACGACCAGGACGACTCGCGCCGCCGGGGTGGCGCTCAGGATCTGCTTCAAGCTCACGACCCTGGTTGTCGTGGATGCCTACGGCTTTACGCCTCCCCCGGTAGGGGGTTCACCGGCGCGCTTCACCGAGGCGCGGTCGCTCCGTGCCGCTCAGCAACCGTTGCCAGGAGCGACGGATCCCCTGCGGTCGACGTAGCTGAAGGTGCGCCCGTCGACATCGATCTCGATACAGAAGCCGGATGCGGTGGCGTTCGAGACCTCGAGTCCGGGGGACAGGCCCGCGTCGTAGCTCCGGAGCCGTTCCGTCGTCATCCCCGCATACGTCGAGTTGTCGACGAAATAGGCGTTCGCGGCGAAGAGCGCCGATCGGAGCGTCGACTCGGCGGTCGACGCGGCAGCCGAATCCGAGAGCGTCGAGGTGAGCGCCTCGTCCGCGTCGTCTCGCACCCTACTGCCGAGGTAGTAGGCGCCGACGGCGAGCGCCCCGACGGCTAGCGCGACGAGCAGGACGTTGAGGAGACGCATTCCCATCGCCCAGCTCTTTCGTTGAGGACGGCAGGACGCCTTCCTTCGCCGCTCGGCTGGAGCTCTTGGCCAGGAGGGCTTGGCGGAACGTCCCTCGTCGGCGGGGTGCGATGCTCGTTCCGAGGCAAGGACGCAGGGAGCGCCGATAGCCGAAGCGGGAATGACATACATGACTCACCCGGCGGGGGCGTATGATGCGCGGCCTATGGCGAGACGAGCGCATCGGCAACTGCCCGCAGTGGACGCTTTGCGATGACCACCACCTAATGCAGATTCCCGACGAGCTTCGTAAGTGCGTCTGCTTCATTCAAGCGAAGCGACCGGGAACGGATTGGGTCGGGTCGGCATTCATCGTCGGCGTGCCCCTAGGTGTCGGGGATGCCTTCGCGGCGTACGTCGTTACAGCGCGCCATTGCATTGATGCTGACGACGAGGGCGAGTACGGTCCCGCCGAGTGGATTGGCCTTCGTCTGAATACACGCACCGGTGCTTCGGACGTGATCCGCACGGAGGTCGCTGATTGGCGTCGTCATCCCACCGCCGACGTAGCGGTGTTACCT
>JBPCJB010000074.1:0-4736 GCA_051005735.1 Gaiellaceae bacterium
TTCGCGGCGCCGTCGGGCCCGTCCAGGAGGAATACCGTCACGTCGCGCCGATCGTCCTTATCCGCGGATGAGCCCTCCTGCCAGGCCAGTAGATCGGACCCTTCCGATACCGCCCGGCTGATGGCGATCTGAGGCGCCTCGCCCTCGGTGGTGGCGGTCAACGGGACCACCGCGCTGGCGTCGATCTCCTTCGATCCGACGAAGACGCGGAAGTGCGCTCCGGTGAGGGAAGTGCGCTCCGGTGAGGGACCGGACGCCGTCGTGGGTCTCGCTGGCCCCAGCGGCGGTCGCCTCACTCGACTTCGATGTCTTCGGCGGCAAGGACGAGCTCTTCGATGGCCACACCGCTCGCGAGCGCATCGAGCGAGGGCACCACGTACCGTCGCGGCCGTGCACGAAGGAGCCGCCAGGTCTGTGCCACGGCGCTGCGATCCTCGCTCTGCAGGCTGATGGTGACCGTGCGATGCGCGTTCTGATCGCCCTGCCGGACCTGCTCCAGCCACTGCCACAGACCCAGGGAACCGATGACACCGCGACGGAGCACGACATCGGAGACCTTCGTGAGGCCACTGATCTTGCGAGGGGCTGCGCTCCGGTCGTTGCCATTCCGGTACTCGACGATGTCGACGGATACCCCCAGACCGGTCACCTCCATGAAGCCCGCTCCCGGGCCCTCCGTCTCGCCTCCACCAAGGTCAACGAGGAAGTTGAACCGCCCATACGGATCGTCGCGCGGGGTGGCCATGAGTATCGGTCCTCCGTGGCTCGGAGCGGGCATACAGCAGAAAGTGGCACGAACTGTA
The DNA here is from genome assembly GCA_051005735.1 of Gaiellaceae bacterium. GTDB lineage: Bacteria > Actinomycetota > Thermoleophilia > Gaiellales > Gaiellaceae > Gaiellasilicea. Next base: position 804 of record JBPCJB010000074.1, read on the forward strand.
CGGCAAGATACCCGGATGAACGTCATCGACTGGCTGCTCGACTCAGATCCCGCCATCCGCTGGCAGGTCATGCGTGACCTGACCGAGGAGCGACCCGATGTCGTCGCCGCCGAACGCGCGGAGGTCGCCACGGAGGGATGGGGCGCTCAGCTGCTCGCCGCCCAGGACCCGGACGGTCGATGGAGCGGTGGCACGTTCTTCCCCGAGTGGATCTCCACCGAGGCGACGCTCACCCTGCTCTACCGGTTCGGCCTGGATCCCACGAGCCAGGAGGCACAGCGGGCGATCGCGCCGGTTCACGAGGCGGCTCGCTGGGACTACGACCCGAACCTCCGGTTCTTCGAGGGTGAGGTCGAGCCCTGCATCAACGGCCGAGCGGTCGCCATCGGTGCCTACTTCCGCCAGGACGTGCGCGGGATCGTCGATCGGCTTCTGACCGAGCAGATGGCGGACGGCGGCTGGAACTGCGAGCAGGAGAACGGTTCGACCCGCGGGTCGTTCGACTCGACCCTGAACGTCCTGGAAGGCCTCCTGGAATACGAAAGATCCACGGGGGCCAACGGCGCTGTCGTGGCGGCCCGCGTCTGGGGCGAGGAGTACCTGCTCGAGCGGCGGCTGCTCCGCCGGCTGTCCGATGGCGAGATCGCTCAGAAGCGCTGGCTCCACCTCGCGTTCCCGAACGCGTGGTTCTACGACGTCGCTCGGGTCCTCGACTACCTGCGGAGCGCCCGGCCCGCGCCGGACGCGCGGATGACCGAGGCGCTCGGGATCCTCGAGTCGAAGCGGGACGCGGACGGCCGTTGGCCGCTCGACCACGCCTATCACGACAGGCTCCTCGTGGATCTCGGCGAGTCCGAGGGCCAGCCGAGCCGCTGGATCACGCTGCGCGCGCTCCGTGTCCTGCGCTGGGCGGATCGCGCCGGCCACACCCCAGCGGTTCGCTGCTGGAGCGGGATCGGTGGCGGAGCCTGACGGGAAGGCGTCGCGGGTGACATGATGGGCCACCCATGGCTCTCCCGACCGGCCCCGATGTCGCGTTCATGTTCACGGACATCGAGGGGTCGACCCGCACCGAGCGCGCCGTCGGGTCCGCCGTCTGGGCCGGGGTCGTCGCGCGCCACGACGAGCTGATGCGGCGGGCGATCGAGCGGCACGGCGGGTCGGTCGTCAAGACGGAGGGCGACGCGTTCTTCGCCGCCTTTCCTGGAGCCACAGAGGCCGTCGCGGCAGCGGCCGACGCGCAGCGAGCGCTCGCGATCGAGTCCTGGGCTGGCGGCGCGGTGCTTCGGGTAAGGATGGGGGTCCATCTCGGCGAGGGACGGCTGCGAGCGCGACTCGCAGCAGGCGACCCGGAGGACTACGTCGGGATCGACGTGAACTACGCGGCGCGGATCGCGGCAGCAGCGAACGGGGGACAGATCGTGCTCTCGGCGCCGCTCGTCGCCGCGCTGCCGCCCCAGCTCGACGGACTGCCGGGCATGGAGGATGCCGGCGTCGTCGAGGACGGGTTGCGTGCGGTGAAGGACTTCGACGAACCCGCGCCGCTCTTTCGGCTCGTCGTCTCAGCCGCTGCCGACGACGACCGACCGCTCCGCACGACCGAGGTCCCCTCGAACCTGCCCGGCGACGTCACGAGTCTCGTCGGCCGCGAGACGGAGATCGAGCTCGTTCATCGCGACCTCGACGCTGCCCGGATCGTGACACTGACGGGTCCCGGCGGCAGCGGCAAGACGCGCCTTGCCGTCGCCGCCGCGCGTGAGCTCCGCGATCGATACCCGCACGGGGTGTGGCTCGTGGACCTCGCGACGGTCGCGGACGTCGGACTCGTGGAGCCCGCGATCGCCACGGCCGTCGGTGTCCGGGAGTCGCCCGAGCGCACGATGGCCGAGGCCCTCCGCGCTCACCTCCGTGACCGCACGGCGCTGCTCGTGCTCGACAACCTCGAGCAGCTGCTTCCCGCGGCGGCGCACGTCGTCGCCGGGCTCGTCCGATCCGCGCCGCACGTGCGCGTGCTGCTGACGAGCCGCGAGCTCCTTCGGATCGCCGGCGAGCGACCACACCACGTGCCGCCGCTCGACCCTGACGAGGGGATCGCACTATTCATCGACCGAGCGCGGGCACACCGACCGGACCTCGCGCTCACCGAGGACACGCTCGCCGCGGTGCGCGCGATCGCGGAACGGCTCGGCGGGCTGCCCCTCGCGCTGGAGCTCGCAGCGGCGCGCGTCCGGATGCTCACGCCGCGCCTGATCCTGCAACGGCTCGGCCGGAGCTTGGACCTCGGCGGCGGCGCGCGCGATCTGCCCGAGCGCCAGCGGACGCTGCGCGGTGCGATCGGGTGGAGCTATGAGTTGCTGCCGGATCCGGAGCGCCGCCTGTTCGGCCGGCTCGGCGTGTTCGCGAGCGGCTGGACGCTCGAGTCGGCCCTCGCCGTGGCGGGCCCGGACATGGACCTGGGCATCGATATCGTCGAGGGGATCGAGTCCCTGGCGGACAAGAGCCTGGTCCGCATCGAGCCGGCCGCCGACGGCGATCCCTCGGCCGACGCGGGACCGCGATTCAGTATGCATCCGCTCCTCCGCGAGTTCGCTCTGGAGCGCCTCGGCGAGAGCGGCGAGCGTTCGGCCGTCGAGGAGCGCTTCGTCGCGGAGTGCGTCGGCATCGCCGAGCGCGCGGGCGCGGTGATGCTCGCGACCGGCGGTGAGGCCGCGATGGCGGTGCTCGATGGCGAGGAGCGGAACCTCCGGGCAGCGCTCGACTGGACGCTCGCCCACGACGCTCCGACGCACGGCCTCCGGATCATGGGGCCGACGTGGCGCTGGTTCCAGGGTCGGGGTCGGCTCCGGGAGGCACGGTCCACGCTCAGCCGGCTGCTCGAGTCAGCGGTGCTCTCGGATCCGCGCGTCCGGATCGCCGCGCTCGCGGCCGCGGGCGGCCGGGCGTACTGGATGCGCGACTTCGCCGCTGCGGGGTCTGCCTACGAGGAACGTCTCGCGCTCGCCCAGGAGACGGGCGACGAGATCCTCACCGCGGACGCGCACTACGACCTCGGCTTCATCGCCATGGTCTCGCAGGACGACGCGACGCTCCGCGCGCACGAGGAGCGCGCGCTCAAGCTGTACACCGAGGCCGGGCACGAGGACGGCGCGGTCCTGACGCGCGAGGCACTCGTGCTGAGCCTGTTCCTCGGCGGCGAGTACGCGAGGGCGCGGGAGCTCGAGACGCTGAACCTCGACGTGTTCCGGCGCGCGGGGTCGCAGATGCAGGTCGCAAGCGCTTCGACGCTCCTGTCCGCCGTGGAGTGGCGCGCCGGGCACATCGAACACGCATGGCAGCGGTTGATCGACGCCCTGTCGCTGTTCCACTCGCTGGAACACCCGCCGGGCCTCACGCGGACGCTCGGCCTCGCATCGATCATGCTGCTCTCGGGCGGTCCCTCGGAGCTCGGCGCACGCGTCGCGGGCGCGACGTACCGGCTGGTCCGGGAGAACGGCCTGATGCTGGGGCCGGTTCATGTTCTCCACCTGCCCGAACCGTCGGTGCTCGCCGAGGCACGGTTCGGAGTCGAGCGTGCCGCGGAGCTGCTGGCCGAGGGCGAACAGATCACGACCGACGACCTGGTCGCAGCGCTCGCGGCCTCGCCGCCGCCTGGCGCGCCGCTCTCCGCGACGCCGGAGAAGGAGCCCGCCGCCGAGGCCTGACGGGTCCCCGACCCCGAGGACGAAGGTGGCGCCAACTCGACCACATCGCCCACGCCGAAGCGACATGACGATCGTTCCGGCTTGCGTTCGCATGCCGCTCTCCGGCATGCTGTCGCCAGGATGCCGTTGTACATGGATCGCCACGAGCTTGCCGGCGCGACAGCCGTCGATCTCGCCGCGGCGCACTTGAAGGATTCGGAGGTCCAGGACAGGTACGGCGTCGAGTACCTCA
>JBPCJB010000075.1:0-2528 GCA_051005735.1 Gaiellaceae bacterium
AGACAACTTCCGTGGACAGGGGAGCACGCGACGAGGCGGGGGGGGGGGGGTCTGTGGGGGGCCCTCCCCCCCACGACTCTCCAAGTAACGCAATCGCCGCCGACGTGGCGGCCTGGCCGTACCGGCTCGGTCATTCACGCCGGTGGATACGATCTAGGCGTGCCGGACGTGCTCCACTTCACGGGCGATCGGGAGGCGAACGAGCTGATCGCAACCGAGCCGCTCGCGCTCCTGATCGGCTTCGTCCTCGACCAGCAGGTGCCCGTCCCGACCGCCTTCAGCGGCCCTCTGAAGCTGAAGCGGCGGCTCGGCCACCTCGACGCGGCGGAGCTTGCGGGGCTCGATCCCGAGCGCCTCGAGGCGATCTTCCGCGAGAAGCCTGCGATCCACCGGTTCCCGGGCAACATGGCCAAGCGCGTCCAGGAGCTCGCGGCCGTCGTCATAGAGGAGTACGGCGGCGATGCGAGTCGCGTGTGGCGGGACGCAAGCGACGCCGACGACCTCGGGCGGCGGCTCGGAGCGCTTCCCGGATTCGGCGAGATGAAGGTGAAGGCGCTCGCGTCGGTGCTCGCCCGACGGCTCGGCGTCGCCGCCGCGGAGCCGCTCGTCCCGAATCACCCGATGCTCGGCGACGTGGACTCTCCCGAGGCGCTCGCGGAGTACCAGGCCGCAAAGCGGGCCTACAAGGCCTCGCTCCGCGCCGACTCGTGACCTACTCGCTCGTCGCTCGCGATCCGGAGACGGGCGAGCTCGGTGTCGCGGTTCAGAGCCGTTCGTTCGGCACGGGCGCTGTCGTTCCCTGGGCGACCGCCGGGATCGGCGCGGTCGCAACGCAGTCCTTCTCGCTGCGCAGCTATGGGCCGCTGGCGCTCGACCTGCTCCGAGGGGGCGACTCGCCGGCGGACGCGCTCGCAAGCCTGACTTCGCAGGACGAGCTGCGGGACTTCCGCCAGGTCGCGGTCCTCGATTCGACCGGCGCGACCGCCGTCCACACGGGAGCGGCATGTATCTCGGAGGCCGGATCCGTCACGGGAGGCGGATTCTCGGCTCAGGGCAACATGCTCCGTTCGGCGGCGGTGGTTCCTGCCCTTGCGGAGGCGTTCTCGGCTGCCGGCGGGTCGCTGGCGGAGCGGCTCCTGGCCGGGCTGGAGGGCGCCGAGGCGGCGGGCGGCGACTTCCGGGGTCGCGAGGCCGGCGCGATCCTCGTCGTCGAGGGAGATGTCACCCCGACCAACGCCCACGATCGCGTCGCCGACGTCCGCGTCGACAATCACGCCGATCCTCTGGCGGAGCTGCGCCGCCTGCTCACCCATTCCCGGCTGCTCCGGGAGCTCCGCAGGGCGGCGCCGGAGAATGTCGAGGAGCTGTTCGCAGAGGCGCTCTCGGTCGGCGTCGACGACGACGTCGCGCGCTGGGTCGCCGCCGTTGGTCTCCTGGAAGAGGATCCCGAGCTTGCCGAGGCGTTCCTGGCTCCGCTCGCGGCTGTCGACGAGCGGTGGCGGACCGCCTTCTCGACGGCGGCCGACGCGGCGGCACGCGCGCATGCCTGAGCTCGATGTTCGGACCTACCGCGACGGCGGCCAGACCGCGCTCGAGGTCGCCGTGCAGATCGCCGAGTTCCTCGGGGCGGCGAAGCAGACGCTCGAGCTCGCCCTCTACGACATCCGCCTTCACGACGAGGCCGCCGAGACGGTGAAAGAGGCGCTGATCGGCGCGCACGAGCGCGGCGTCGAGGTCCGGCTCGTCTACAACGCCGACTATTCGGCGCCGATTCCGGTGCCACCGCCGCCGCGAACGGCCCCCGAGCTGCTCGAGGCGCTCCCGATCGCGACGAAGCCGGTTCCCGGCGAGCCCGACCTGATGCACCACAAGTACGTCGTCCGCGATCGAAGGACGATCTGGACGGGCTCGCTGAACTGGACGGACGACTCGTGGAGCCGCCAGGAGAACGCGATCGCGGTCGTCGAGTCGGCGCCGCTCGCACACGCCTTCGCGCTCAACTTCGAGGAGCTCTGGAGCGGCCAGAGCGTCGAGAGCTCCGGACGTGTCGAGCCGCGTCCGGTCGAGGTCGGCGGGATCGAGATCCGGCCCTGGTTCACGCCCGGTCACGGCGAGGAGCTGGCGCACCGGATCGCGAAGCGGCTCGGGCAGGCGCGCCGGCGGATCAGGATCGCCTCGCCGGTGCTCTCCTCAGGGCCGATTCTCGGCACCCTTGCGGAGGTCTGCTCGGACGGGAAGGTCGACGTCGGCGGCGTCGTGGACGACACGCAGGTGGACGGCGTCCTCCACCAGTGGCGGCTGAACGGGAACGCGAGCTGGAAAGTGCCGGCGCTGCGCCGCTTCCTCGAGGCGGCGCGGTTCTCCGGCAAGCCCTCGACGGGCTGGGCTCCGGGCACAGTGCACGACTTCATGCACGCGAAGGTCACGGTCGCGGACGACCATGCGTTCATCGGCAGCTTCAACCTCTCGCACTCCGGCGAGCGGAACGCCGAGAACGTGCTCGAGATCCACGACGCGGCGTCGGCCGA
>JBPCJB010000076.1:0-6047 GCA_051005735.1 Gaiellaceae bacterium
ACGTCAGGAGGACGAGCCCGAAGCCGAAGAAGACGGAGAGCACGATCCCGAGCGCGCTGTCGTACTTGATCCGCGTCGTGCGCGTGACTCCCATCACGACGAGCGTCCCGACGAACCCTGCGAGGGCCGCGCCGACGACGAGCGCGAGCGGCGCCTTGCTGCCTGTGAGGAGGAAGGCGAGCGCGACACCCGGCAGCGCGGCGTGCGAGATCGCATCCCCGAGCAGGCTCTGGCGTCGGAGTACGGCGAAGGTGCCGAGCGCGCCGCTCGTGATCCCGAGCGCCGCCGAGCCGAGCGCGACGGTGCGTAACGTGTAGTCCGAGAAAAGGGCTAGACCGAGAAGCTCAGGCACCGTTGCGTCCGAAGAGCGCCGCTCTGCCTCCATACGTACGGCGCAGGTTCTCGTCCGTGAAGACCTCGTCGACCGGGCCGCTCGCGATCCGCCGCACGTTGAGCAGCGTCACCTCGTCGAAGTACTCGGGCACGGTCTGGAGGTCGTGATGAACGGCGACGACGGTCTTCCCCTGCTCGCGCAGCGCCCGGAGCAGCTCCACGATCGCCTTCTCGGTCGTGGCGTCGACGCCCTGGAACGGCTCGTCCATGAAGTAGACCTCCGCATGCTGGACGAGCGCGCGAGCGAGGAAGACGCGCTGCTGCTGGCCGCCGGAGAGCTGGCTGATCTGGCGGCCGGCGAGGTCGGACATCCCGACCTGCTCGAGTGCCTCCCGCGCGGCCTCGCGATCGTCTCTCCCCGGCCGGCGCACCCAGCCGATCCGCCCGTAGCGGCCCATCAGGACGACGTCGAGGACGCTCGTCGGGAAGTCCCAGTCGACGCTTCCCCGCTGGGGCACGTAGGCGACGAGGCTGCGCTGATTCGCGTACGGCTTCCCGTGGACGAGCGCCTGGCCCGCAGCCGGCTTGACGAGGCCGAGGACGGCTCGGATCAGCGTCGTCTTGCCGGCGCCGTTCGGGCCTACGATCGCCATCAGGACGCCCTTTCGCACCTCGAGGTCGACGTCCCAGAGCACGGGTTTCTCCCCGTAGGCAACCGTCATGTCGGTGACTTCGATGGCGACGCTCATCCGAGCAGCCCCGCGACGATCGTGTCGACGTTGTGCCGCACCATCCCGACGTACGTGCCCTCCGGCGTTCCGGGGCTGCCCATCGCATCGGAGAAGAGGGAGCCCCCGATGCGGACCTCCCAGCCCCGGCTGCGGACGGCCTCCTGCACCGCCTCGATCGTGCGCGGCGAGACAGACGACTCGACGAAGACGGCAGGGATCCTGCGCTCGGCGATGAAGCGCGCGAGCGACTGGACATCGCCCGCGCCCGCCTCGGCCGCCGTCGAGATCCCCTGGAGGCCGCGGACCTCGAAGCCGTAGGCCCCGCCGAAGTAGTTGAAGGCGTCGTGCGCGGTGATGATCACGCGCTGCCTCTCCGGGACGCGGCGGGATTGCTCCGCGACGTAGCGGTCGAGCGACTCGAGCTCGGTGAGGTACGCGCTCGCGTTGCGCCGGTACAGCGCCGCGCTGCCGGGATCGAGCGCGGCGAGCCGGTCGCGGATCTGCTCGACGGCGTGGGCCCAGAGCTCCACGTCGAACCAGACGTGCGGGTCGAACTGGCCCTCGAACTGGGCCGGCGTCAGCAAGCGGTCGCGCGGAATCGCGTCGGTGACGGCTTGCGTCGCGCGCTGGTCGGCGACCCGCTCGAGGACGTCCGCCATCTTCGCCTCGAGGTGGAGCCCCCCGAAGAAGATCACGTCCGAGCGCTCGAGCCGGCGCAGGTCGCCCTCGCTCGCCTTGTAGAGGTGCGGATCGACGCCCGGGCCCATCAGCCCTTCCACCTCGACCCGCTCGCCGCCGACGCGCTCGACCGCGTCCGCGATCATCCCGACGGTCGCGACGACCTGGACCTTCTCGCCGTCGAGCGCGCGTTGCTCGCGCACCTCCACCGGGCCGCAACCGGCGACGACGAGAAGGAGAAGGGGAAGCGCGAGCCAAAGTTTAGGCACGGCTAAACCTTACCTGGATCCGGCGCGGCCGCACGACACCCGGCATATGGTTCGCGCATGGCCGGTCCGCTCGCGAACCCGGATGAGCCAACGGCGTCTCTGAAGCCGGCGCGCACGCTCGGGGCCCGCCAGGTTCGCGCGATGGCGCACCCGCTGCGGATGCGGATGCTCGACGCGCTGCGGGATGGGCCGGCGACGGCGTCGATACTCGCGCGCGACCTCGGCGAGTCGAGCGGCGCCACGAGCTATCACCTGCGCGCGCTCGAGGCGGTGGAGCTCGTGCTCGAGGATCTCAGCCGCCGCAAGGGGCGCGAGCGCTGGTGGATGCGGAACCCCGCGCGCTCAGGAATGATCTCGAGCGTCCCTGCCGACGACGCGGAGTACGGCGCCGCGCTCGCCCAGCTCGAGAGCGTGATCCTCTCCCGCGACGAGGAGGCGCTGAACCGCTACCTCCCTGTGCGGGAGCGCTACAGCGAGGACTGGCAGGAGACCGCGTTCATCGGGGGCTGGCTCGCCTACGCGACCCGCGAGGAGGTCGAGGAGCTCTCCGCGCACGTCGTCGAGTGGCTGCACGCCCGCCGGCGGCCGGGATCGCAGCGGCCGAAGGACGCGGTCCTGACCTACGTCACCTACCGCGCGATTCCGCAGCAGCCGCCGCCCGAGGATCAGGGCAGCGGCACGTAGCCGAACTCGGGCTTGGCACCGAGCTGGCGGACGTCGCTCGACGCCGGGTCCAGCTCGTTCGGCGAGAACGTCGGCTCGATCGTCACCTCGACGCGGAAGGGCACGGTCACCGGGATCAGGAGCTCGGGCGGGCCGAGCACCTTGCACTGGTGGAGCACTGCTCGGCGCTCGTGAAGGACACGGCCGATCGAGGGTTGCTTCTTCGGCCCGACGATGACCGTCCCAACCCTGACGACGACGTTGCCGGGCTTGTCGGGGCCGCAGGAGGCGACGCGCGAGAGGATCACCTTCGCGAAACCACGAGGATTCGCCGAGGTGGCGAACTGATTGAAGGCAGCGGTCGAGCCCATCCAGCCGTCGCCGGTGACTCCCGCGCGCGAGAAGGTCAGGCGCAGCGGCCCGTCGAGGCGGTAGAGCTGGAGTGACCCGTGCGGCGCGCCGACTCTCGTGCCGACGAGGTCGGCGTCGTTCTCCGCGACCACCCAGCGGAAGCCGGGATCGGGCGAGAGGCTGCCGTCGGCGCTGCCGAGGTTCGGCGTCAGGGTCGGGCCTGGCCCGGGCGCCGAGCCGTCGAGGCTCCAGACCTGCTTCAGGGAGCGGTTCCAGAACTCGAGCAGGTGGATCCCGTTCGCGTCGTCGACGGCGTCGCCGAGGAAGAGCGCCGGCTCGCCTCCGGTCGCCCGGTCGAGCCAGTCGACGGGCTGCGGCGCGTTTTCGTAGAGGCGCCGCGCGAAGTCGTTCTGGCCCTCGGCAGCGTAGATCTCCGCGGTCACGTTCCAGCCGACGACGAGCGCGCCCGCTACCGCCGCGAGGACGGCTGCGCGGCGGCCGCGCACGAGGCTCCGACCCACGAGCAGGGCGACGGAGATCAGCAGCACGACGATGAGCCCCTGCTCGATCCGCTCCCCTTCCCAGCGCCAGACCCGGTTCGGGAGCGCGGCGATCGCGAGTCCGGGCGCATCGTAGTAGGGGTACTTGTCGAGCTCGTAGGGCGTGGTCAGGAGCACGTAGAGCGCGACGACGGCAGCAGCACCTAACGCGATGAACTGCCTGCCCGGCCGCTCGAGCAGCAGAGCCGTGCCGGCGAAGAGGAGTGGCGCGACGTAGATCAGGTTCCGCTCGACGGTCACGGTCCCGAACTCCGTCGAGATATAGGCCGCCTTCACGGCCGTGTAGAGGCCGAAGGTGAAGAAGGCCGCAAGCGAGGTGAGCGCGAAGGCGCGCACGTTGCGATCCGAGTCGCGTCCCCGTGTCAGCACCGCGGCCAGGCCGGCGACGAACGGGAGGACACCGATCCCGATCACGAGCGCGCCGAGCGCGCGCAGGCCGTAGTCGAACATCCGCTCCTTGTAGAAGCCGGTCGCGCGGTACCACTCCTCCGAGCGGTGGCCGAGGAAGGCGCTCAGCGCAAGCGCCGCGCCGAGGCCGAGCACTGCCAGCCCGAGCCAGTCCCAGCGCGTCCACGCCGCGCGGCGGCGGCGGAACGCGGGGTGGCGCCAGCCGGCGAGCGCGAGCGCGACTCCGAAGACGGGGATCAGGATCGAGAGCTGGGCCCGAACGAGGAACGCGCCCGCGGCGACGATGCCCGCGAGCGCGATCGCCCAGCGGGTCGGCCGTCCGAGCGCGCGGACGATCAGCCACAGCGCCGCTGTCGCGACCGGGTAGGCGAGCGGCTCCTCGACGAGGAAGGGCGCGTACGAGAGCGCCGGGATCGCCGCCGAGGCAACGGCCGCGCCGAGCGCCCAGGGCTTCGAGACGATCGTCCGCGCAAGCGCGTAGGCGGGGAAGATCGTCGCCGTCATCACGAGCACGCCGATGAACTTGGCCGCCTCGTAGGCGCTCGCGGTGTCGTCGATCCACCAGGCGGGGGCGACGAGGTAGGAGTAGAGCGTCTGAACGCCGTAGGGGGCGCCGCGGCGCGCCGACTCGCCCGTCTCGGCGATCGAGCGCGAGATCTGGGCGAACTCGAGCTCGTCGGTGAAGATCGTAGGTGAGTCGTGGCGGCTCGCCTGCCAGGCGTAGAGGCAGCAGAGGAGCACGTAGGCGAGCACGAGCGGTAGCGCTTCGAGGGCGCGGTCGAGTGGCCGCCTGCGGGCGGTCTCGGCGGAGCTCGAACCGGTCACTCGGCGAGCGCCTCGACCAGGCTGTGCGGAGCAGCCGTCGTGTCGCGCCGGACGAAGCGGCACGGGACACCCGCGCCGGTGCACGCGTCGAGGACGGGCTGGAGCCGCTCGACGGGCGCGTCGGGGATCGAGACGAGCACCTCCTCGAGCCCGGGCACGAAGCGCTCGGCATCGTCGAGATCGCCGATCACGATCACGCCCTGGATCCGGCGGCGACGCAGGCGCAGGTTGTCGTCGAGGAAGCCGATCACGCGCTGGCCGGCCGTCTCCTGAAGCTCGCGGGCGAGACTTCGCCCGGAGCGGCCGGCGCCCACGATCAGGACGCGCCGGCCGCCGCGATCGCGGAGCTGCGGCAGCGCTCGCAGGACGAGGCGCGACGCGGCGACGAGGACGAAGCAAAGAAGCGCATCGACGACGAAGACCTCCCAGGGGAACTCCTTCAGCGGCCTCGTCGCCGCGAGGAGACCGAGCGCGACAGGCGCCGAGACAAACGTCGCCGCCGCGAGGGAGGCGAGGTCGCGCGCGCCCGCGTAACGCCAGATCCGCCGGTAGACGACGAAGGCGACGAAGGCGACGTAGCGCGTCCCGAGCAGGATCGGCAGGGCCGCGACGAAGACCTGGCGCTGGTAACCCGTGCCGAGCCCGTCGACGAAGAGGAGGTAGGCGACGCCGAACGAGATGAGGATCGCGGCGAAGTCGGCGACCACCTCGACGAGCCTGCGCGTCTGGAGCAGCGCCGGCGAGGCGGTCGCGGCGTCTTCACCGCGGCGGCTCCGCTCCTCGAGGTCGGCGAGGACGCTCGCGAACTGAACGAGGAGGACGAAGGTCAGGAGGACGCCGACGATCGTCACCCGCGGCTCGTCGAGGATGTTGTAGGCGACCCCCGTCGCCCCGATCGCCGTCGCGACGGCCGCGAGCAGCGCGACCGCCTTCGTCTCGGACATCCCGTAGTAGACGAGCCGGTGCGAGGTGTGGTCGCGGCCGCCGTGATGGATCGGCCGGCGCTCCAGCAGCCGGACGACGGTTACGAGCGTCGTGTCGAGGATCGGCACCGCAAGCACGAGCAGCGGCAGCAGGATCGTCGTCACGGTCGTCCCGGCCACCTTCCAGCTCGACGAGAGCGCCAGCGCGGCGAGCGCGAAGCCGAGCACCTGGCTCCCGGAATCGCCCATGAAGACCGCCGCTGGTCGTCCGGGGCGGAGGTTGAACGGGAGGAAACCGACGCACGC
>JBPCJB010000077.1:0-6282 GCA_051005735.1 Gaiellaceae bacterium
CGACGGTGCCAAGGACGGGCGCGAGGGTCGTGAACGGATACTCGGCCACCTTCGGCTTCGCGTTCGAGATCCGGCGCAGGAGCGACGACTTGCCGGCGTTCGGAAGCCCTGCGAGGGCGGCGTCGGCTAGCAGCTTCAGGTGGAGGTCGACCTCGGCCCGCTCGGGTGGGTCGCCGACTTCGGCGAAGCGGGGCGTCTGGCGAGTCGGGGTGGCGAAGCGCGCGTTGCCACGGCCGCCGTTTCCGCCACGGGCGAGGACGATGCGCGCTCTTGGCGTCTTGAGATCGGAGATCGGAGCTCCCTCGGGTGTCGTGACTTGGGTCCCGACCGGGACCTCGAGCACGATCGCGGCGCCGTCGGCGCCGTGCTTGCGGGCGCCCCGGCCCGGCTCGCCACGACCGGCCTTGAACCTCGTCTTCCGGCGGAAGGCCGAGAGATCGCGGAGATCCTCGTTCGCGACGAGGATCACGTCGCCCCCTCGGCCGCCGTCGCCCCCGTCAGGCCCGCCTCGCGGCACATGCTTCTCGCGCCGGAAGCTGAGGCCGCCGTCGCCGCCGCGACCCGCCAGCACCTCGATGCGGGCGCGATCGTGGAACACGGGTGTCTAGCTCGGGTCGGCCGAGCCGTTTTCGGCTGGAGCGACGGCGATGAAGCGCTTCTCGCCGCTCGTGCGAAACTCGACGGTGCCCGCCTGCGTGGCGAAGATCGTGTGGTCGCGGCCGAGGCCGGTGCCGGGGCCTGGGCGGAAACGCGTGCCGCGCTGGCGCACGATGATCCCGCCGGCCTTGATCTGCTGGCCCCCGAAGACCTTCACGCCGAGGCGCTGGGCGTTCGAGTCGCGCCCGTTCCGGGAGGAGCCGAGACCCTTCTTGTGTGCCATTAGTGCTCCTCCGAGTAGTGTTGGCGAGCTTCTGGGTCGCGAGCACCAAGCGATGCAAGGACGCAGGGAGCGTCGATAGTCGAGACTATCGACGCGACTGGGGACGCCGCAGCGCGCAGCGTGATCGCGGGCCAGAAGCCGGAGGGCACTGCTCGGAGGAGCACTACACCTCCTCCTTCGCGGCCAATGCTGTTTCGAGCGCGGCGAGCGCTCCCTTCCGCGCGGCGTTCGCCTGCTCGTACTCGAGCGCGGCCTCGAGCATGGGGCGATTCCAGCCGGTTGCTTGCTCCTTGATCTCCGCGACGGTCAGCCCGTCGTAGCCGGCCGGCATCCCCTTGACCCGCTCGGGCGCTTCCACGGTAGCCTCGGGCCTGGCCGACTCGGTCTTCCGTGGCTTGGAACCGCCGATCGATTCGATCTGGATCTGCGAGAGGCTAGCCCGGAAGCCGGTGTGCTTCTTGTAGCCGTTCTTCGGCCGGTACTTCCCGATCCGGATCTTCTCGCCCTTCACATCTGCGACGACGCGCGCGGTGACCGTGGCGCTCGGCGAGAGGTTCGGGCCGCCGTCGCCGCCGGTCAGGAGCACGGTCGGCTCGAACGTCTTGCCCTCGCCGTGCGGGAGTCGGTCGACGAGCAGCCGCTCGCCCTCGCGGACGCGGTACTGCTTGCCACCGACGGAGATGATTGCGTAGGAGCTCATAGGCGTGCGAAACGCGGGCTGGGCGCCCGCGAGCCGAGAGATTGTAGCGAACGCGCTGCTACGACGTCCCTAGGGGCCTGTCCAAAAAGTGGGTCAGGGCGGCTTGCAGGCACCACGCACCGCGATGCGGCGTCCTCAGTCGCGCCAATACGCCCGCGTATTGCCGCTCCCTGCGTCCTTGCCTCGCGGCACGTGTCGCGTGCCATCCACCGCGACCACCTTCTGGACAGGCCCCTAGATCTCGTCGCCCCATTCGGACATCGGCACGTAGTCGTCGGTGGCAGCGTCGTCGGTCGCGGGCGCACTCGCCGCGCGATCGGGCGCCGCCACAGCGACGGCCGCGGGCTGCTCGGCCTCGCCCTCCTCGGGAGTGTCGCCGTTCTCCGAGGCGACCACAGGCTTCTTCTTCCGGTTGCGGCCGCCGCGTGAGCCGCGCCGGGTCTTCTTCTTCGCCGGCTCCGGCTCGTCGTTCGCCTCTGCCTCGTCCACTCCGGCCTCTGAGGCGGCCTCGACGTTCGGCTCCTCGCCGACGAGCGCTGTTGTCGGCTTGGATCGCGAACGCGGCTTCGGCTTTGCATCGCCGGCTCCGTCGTCGAGATCGAAGCTCGGAACGTGAATGCGAGCGGTGCGCGACTTCGGCACGCTCGCAGCTCCTGCCTCGGGCTCGTCCTCGGCGCCCGGTTCGACGGGAATCTCGTCGGCGCCGAGCGCGACGTCGGCGAGCCCCTCCGCATCGGCGTCTGCATCCGTGACCGGCTTCTTCTTGCGGTTGCGCCCACCGCGGGAGCCCCGGCGCGTCTTCTTCTTCGCGGGGGCTTCGTCGCCGTCGGCGGTCTCCTGCTCCTCGGGCGCCTCGTCGGCTTCGGCCTCGACGTCCAGCTCGGCCGGGCCGGCCTCCTCGAAGTCCTCGTCGAGCTCCTCGACCTCGGTCTCGTCCGCATCTCCCGCGGCCCTCCTCGCCCGGCTAGGAGCGCGGGTCGGCTTTTCGGCCTCGCTCTCGAAGGTGATCGCCTCCGGCGCGGCTACGGCGCCCGAGAGCAATGTCGCGTAGGCGGAGCCGTCGAGCGCGCGCTCGATCCGGACCTTGGCCTTCTTGCCGACGAGCTTCGCGGCGCCGCCCACGATCACGTCGAGCCCGTCGAGCTTGCCGGCGGCCGCGTACGCGTCGTGCAGGCCGAGCTCGACCAGCTTCAGCTCGACTTCGGAGCCCTCGGCGATAGCGGTCTCGGGGCGGAGATCGGCGAGCTTGCCTTCGGCGAGCACCGCAAGGTGATCGGCATGCACGCCCTCCTTGGACACGAAGAAGAAGCGCTTCTTCGCGGCGGCCTCGATCTCGACGAGGCGGTGGGCGCCCGAGCCGATCAGGAGCGCCGCCGTGCGCGCACTGACCTCGACGCGGAACGCCTGGGCTCGCGAGCCGGCGGCAAGCACGCGCAGGCGCCGCTCGACCTCCATTGCAGCCGTGGCCTCAGAGACGACGATCCCGTCGCCGTCGCAGGTCGGGCACTTCTTGGTCAGGATCTCACGCGGCCCGTCGGTGACGTTCTGGCGCGTCATCTCGACCAGGCCGAGCGGCGAGATCTCGACCACGTAGGTCTTGGTGCGGTCGCGCTCGAGCTCGTTGCGCAGCGCCTCCTCGACCTGCGCCCGGTTCTTCGGGTTCGCCATGTCGATGAAGTCGATCACGATGATCCCGCCGATGTCGCGCAGGCGGAGCTGGCGGACGACCTCCTTGACCGCCTCGAGGTTGTTCTTCGTGATCGTGTCCTCGAGTCGCGCGCCCGAGCTCTTCGAGCGCGAGCCGACGAACCGGCCGGTGTTGACGTCGATTACGGTGAACGCCTCGGCGTAGTCGAAGACGAGGTAGCCGCCCGAAGGCAGGTCGACGCGGCGCGAGAGAGTCGAGCGGATCTCGGCGTCGACGCCCGTGCCCTCGAAGAGCGGCGTCTTCTCCTTGTAGCGGTGGACGCGCTCCAGCATGTGCGGCGAGGTCTTCTTCAGGTAGCCGACGATCCGCTTGAAGGTGCGCTCGTGGTCGATCTGGGCGCTCTCGAAGTCGCCGGCGAAGAGATCGCGGACGATCCGCAGCGGCAGCTCGGCCTCCTGGTAGACGAGGGCGGGCGCCTTGGCGCTCTTCGCCTTCGCCTGGATCGTCTTCCAGAGCCGCTGGAGGAAGACGAGGTCGCGCGCGATGTCCTCGGCGGACGCGCCCTCCGCCGCTGTGCGGACGATGATCCCGCCCTCCTTGGCCTCGAGCCCCTTGATGATCTCCTTCAGACGTGCGCGCTCGGCGTCGTCGAGCCTGCGCGAGACGCCGAGCCCCTCGCCCTGCGGAACAAAGACGAGGAAGCGGCCGGGAAGCGAGATCTCGGTCGTCAGCCGCGCGCCCTTCGTCTTCATCGGATCCTTGACGGCCTGGACGAGGATCTCCTGGCCGCGTGCGATCAGGTCGGTGATCTTCTTGCCGTGGCGCTTGCCCTCGAGCTCCGGGACGACGATCTCGTCGACATAGAGGAAGCCGTTCTTCTCGAGCCCGATCTCGACGAATGCCGCCTCCATGCCGGGGAGCACGTTGTCGACCGTGCCGAGATAGATGTTGCCGGCGATCGAGCGCTTGTCGGGACGCTCGAGATAGACCTCTGCGACGCGGTCGTCCTCGACGATCGCGACGCGCTGCTCGCCGACGTCGACCGAGATCAGGAGCTCGCGCTTCGCCTTGGGCAGCGGCGCCCGCTTCTGCGGGACGCGGCGTCGGTTCCCCTGCTGGTTGGCGCGGCGCTCCTGGCGCTGGCTGCGTTCGCCCGCCTGCCCCCGCTGGGCCTGGGGCTGGCGCTCCCGCCGGGGCCGCTCGGTCTGCTCCGGCTCGGGAGCGGACTGCTCGCCGAGAGTGGCGGTACCGGGCTTCTTGCGCCCGCGCCCACCACGGTTGCCGCGGCGGCGCTTCGATCCTCCGTCCGTTCCGGCCTCAGCTTCGCCGGCTTGCGGTGATTCGGGTGCTACCGCCTCAGGCGGTGCGTCTGCTTCTGGTGCAGGGGCCGCTTCGGCTGCCTGCTGCTCGTTCTGCTTGCGCTTCCGTCGAAACCAGGGTGACAAGTGCTTCTCCTAGGGTGGGCGCGCGCAAAGACACGGCCGCGGATGCGGCCGGTCGCGCGCTGCGAGTGATGAAAAACGTAGGCATGGCCTGTGGACAGGCTAGCAGCCGGGCCCGACGGCCCTGTGGCCGGGTCGGCGCGCGATTTGCTCAGGCTGCGGCAGGGCGCAGCCGCGCCCGGCGGGCGCGTACGGCGCGGAGGCGCTGCGAGAGGCGGGCGTAGGCCCACGGCTCGACCTCGGCGTAGCGCTTCTCGCTCTGGCCGCGCGTCGCCTCCAGATACTCGAACCAGGCATCGGCCTCCTCGATCAGCAACAGCTCCTCTGCCTGCTCGCCCGCATGCTCCCCACCGGCGATCCGATTGCCTGCCATGTGCCCTCCCTCGAGGTCGGTTGGCCCGACTCTAGGACCCCGGCAGGGCGGAGAGCCAGACGTCGGCTCCGCCGGCCGAGCGGTTGAGCGCATGCGCGGATCCGTCGTGTGCGGTCGCGATCGCCTGGACGAGCGCGAGCCCCAGTCCCGCGCCGCTCATGCCTCGCGCCTCGTCGGCGCGGGCGAAGCGCTCGAACGCGTGGGCGAGGAACTCGGGCGGGAATCCCGGTCCGTCGTCCTCGACGTGGAGCTCGACCCGATCCGGCCGCTCGAGCGCGACGAGACGCACCGCTCCGCGTCCATGCCGGAAGGCGTTTTCGACGAGATTGCCGAGCGCCTGCTCGAGCCGGAGCCGGTCCGCCGAGATCGTGAGCCCGTCCGGCGCGTCGATCTCGATCGGGCGGCCCACCTGCTCCGCGCGACTGCGGAAGCGTCGAGCGACCGTGGCGAGGAGGCCGGCGACCGAGACGGGCGCGAGCAGGAGCTGAAGGCGGCCGTCGTCTGCCTGCGCGAGCACGAGCAGATCGTCGGCGAGCGCTGCGAGCCGATCGGTTTCCTCGGCGGCCGAGCGGACGACCCGCTCGAGCTCAGCTTGCGTCCTTGGCCGACTCGAAGCGAGCTCCAGCTCCGCCTTCAGGAGCGCGAGCGGTGTTCGCAGCTCGTGACTCGCCTCTGCGACGAAACTCCGCTCGCGGGCGAGGGCGGCCTCGAGCCGGCCGAGCATCGCGTTCAGCGTCTCGCCCAGGCGCGAGACCTCGTCGTCGGCAGGCGGGAGCGAGAGTCGCCGCCCGAGCTCGGCGGCCGAGATCTCCGCCGCCTCGGTCCGCATCGACTCGACTGGGCGAAGCGCCGCCGTCGCGAGCCCGTAGCCGAGCAGGGCCGCGAGCAGGAGCGCGATCGGCTCGACGAGCGCCAGCTCACTCAGCAGGCCGGCGAGCGCTTCGTCGCGGTCGGCGAGCGAGGCGCCGACCACGAGCGTGCGGCTGCCGACCGGAAGAGCGAGCACGCGGGCGCTGCCGTCGAGTGCGCGAACAGCCGCGAGTTCGATCCGCAACGCTCCCGCCCGTGCTCGCTCGAGCTGTGCAGGTGCGAGCACCGGCTCCAGACCGACCCCGGGCGTTCCCTCGAGCGCGCGGCCGGAGCGGTCGAGTACCTGGACGAAACGATCCTCGTCGTCACCGGTGAGCCGGACGTCCCCCCGTTCGAGCAGCGGCGCGAGCTCCGCCGCGCGTGCGTCGA
>JBPCJB010000078.1:0-6117 GCA_051005735.1 Gaiellaceae bacterium
AAGGCCCGACCCTCGCCTGGTTCAAGGACCTGGCGGGAAACCTCCTCTCCGGGATCGGGGTCGAGGAGTTGGAGGTCGGGTGGGGAGTTCGGCATCTACACCTTTGCCGAGCTCACGCCCGATCCGCGTACCGGTTGCACGGTCTCACCCGCCTCCCGCCGCAGGCGAAGCGCGCGGCCGAGCGCTTCCCCGACGCAGGCCTGCACTGGTTCGAGGCGTGCGGACACTTCCCCCATTGGGACGTCCAGGAGGAGGCGGTCCGCCTGATCCGAGCGAGGGATGGCGAGGACGCGCGCGGGCGTCTAGGCTTTCTGGCGGAGTCTCTCGGAAGGAGGTTGGGATGAAGGGTTCGGAGAAGCCGAAGAAGCTCGCGAAGAAGGCGCCGCAGAAGACGCTTAAGGAGAAGCGGAACGAGAAGCGCGCCGCCGCCAAGAAGGGGATCTAGGTGCTCGCCGCATGAGCACGATCGCGGAGATCCTCGCGGAGAAGTCCGGCGACGTGATCAGGATCGACGGCGGCGCCACTGTGTTCGAGGCCGTCAAGGCGATGGTCGAGGCGAACGTCGGCGCGCTCCTGATCACCGACGGCGACGATGCCGACGACGATGAGAAGATCATCGGCATCTTCACCGAGCGCGACTACCTGCGCCGGATCGCCGTCGAGGGCCGGCGCTCTCGCGACACGAGCGTGAGCGAGGTGATGCCCTCGCCGGTGCTCGTCGTCAGGCAAGAGACGACCGTCGAGGAGGCGATGGCGCTGATGACCGACCGCCGGATCCGGCACGCGCCGGTTGTCGAGGAGGGCGCCCTCGTCGGGATGATCTCGATCGGCGACCTCGTCAAGTTCACCTCGCAGAAGCAGAGCTACCAGATCCAGTACCTGACCGAGTACATCTCCGCGCGCTAACCCGGAGAGGGTCCCGGCCATCTCCGGTGGAGACATGGCCTGTGCTCAACGCCACGATCTCTGCGATCATCGCGGCGTGTCGAAGCGGCCGCACGCACCCGTTCGGGTCCTGATCGTGGACGACCACCGGATCTTCGTCGAGGGGCTCGCCGCGGTCCTCGGTCGCGACGAGCGCTTCGACGTCGTCGGTGCCGCCTCGAGCGGCCGCGAGGCCGTCGCGCTCGTGCGCGAGACTGCTGCGGACGTCGTCCTGATGGACATGTCGATGCCGGTGCTCGACGGAGTCGCGGCGACGCGGAGGTTGCTCGAGGCCCAGCCGGAGCTCCGGATCGTCGCCCTCTCGGGGCACACGGACCGGCTCAGCCGGAAGGCGGCGCTCGAAGCCGGCGCGGCCGAGTTCGTCTCCAAGAGCGAGGAGCTCGAGGTGCTGGTCGCGACGATTCTGGCGGTGAGCGCGCGTCGCGAGCCGGCCGCCGGCTGACTGCGCTCTAGCGGTTGTGGTTCACGACCTCGACGTTGTTCCCGTCGGGGTCGAGGACGTAGGCGCCGTAGTAGCCCTCGTGGTAGATCGGTCGCTCGCCCGGCGGGCCGTGATCCCTGTAGCCGGCCGCGGTCGCCTCACGGTGGAAGCGGTCGACGGCCTCGTTGTCGGCAGCCGGGAACGCGAGATGGACGTTCTCGGTTGGGTGGCCGTTCGCGACGATCGAGAAGGAGCCGCTGACGCAGGCGAACTGCATCCGGCCTGGTAGGTCGCGGCCGCTCCGAAAGCCCGTCGCGGGCGCGACCGTCTCGTAGAACCGGGTCGAGGCCTCCAGGTCGGCGACCCGGATCCAGAGATGGTCGATCCCGCGTCGCTCGCGCATCGAGCCGTGATGAACCGCCTCCGCACTGTTCCCATCCGGATCGAGGAGAAAGGCTCCGTAGTAGTCGTCGCTGTACTGCGGACGCAACCCGGGTGCCCCGTCGTCGGCGTAGCCAGCCTCTGTGCCGACGCGCCAGAACGCGTCGACGTGCTCGCGCGAGGGCGCCGCGAAGCCGACGTGGAGCCGTCGCGTCACCACCTGCTCGCTCTCCGCCTGCATGAGCGAGAAGTCGTCCCATTCGGCGAACCGCTCGCCGGAATGCGTCTGCTCGATCCCCAGCTCGGCGAGCACGGTCTCGTAGAAGCGCTCCGACTCGCTCCGATCGGAGACGCGAGTCGTGACGTGGTCGAACACCGGACGATGATGCCACGCGGTGGTGGAGCTCGGCTCGCTGGTCGCTGTGGACAGCCGGATCGAACGGCGTCCACCACGATCTCCGCGACCGCTCCGGGGCGCTCAGTTCACTTCGTCCAGAAGGCGAGGGCTTAACGGCGGCGTAACGGATCGCTCACGCCGTCGTTGCAACTCGGGGCTACTTTCGAGCCGTGCGCCGCCTCGCCCTGCTGCTGATTGTTCTCGCCGCGCTTGTCGGCTCGCCGGTCGCGGCTGCGGAGCTGAGGACGAGCACCGATCGCGACGGGCGGACGATCACGTTCGACGTCCAAGCCGAGCAGGTCGATGTCGAGTGGTACGCCGAGCTGCTGCGGAACGCCTCGCATGGCGCCGAGATCGAGCGGGTCACGATCCGGATCGTCACGCCCGAGGCGCTCCGCGAGATCTGCGGCGGCCAGGCGCTCGGGTGCTACGGCGGCCGCAAGGAGGCTGCCCGAATCGTGCTCCCCATCGGCAACTCTCCGACTCTCGTCCACACCGTCTACCACGAGTACGGCCACCATCTCGACGCCTGGCGCGGAGTCGCGGCGATCGAGAGGGAGCCGAACGGCAGCGCCTCGTGGGCAGCGGCCCGCGGGATCCCGGAGCTGCTCGCGGCCGGCAAGGTCGCGCACAACTACTCGCTCGGCTGGGAGCGCGCGATCGGCGAGATCTTCGCCGAGGACTATGCGCAGCTCCACCAGGAGACGCCGTTCAAGATCTCGTGGCTGGCGCCGCCGACGGAGGCGATCCGGGCGGCGCTCCGCAGCGATCTCGAGAACGTCCCGGTCGCGCCGACCCCGGTCGAGAACAGGCCTCCGGTCACGATCGCGAAGAACGGGATCCTGCGCTCGGGGACGCCCATCGTCGTCCCCTTCGAGCTCCTCGGTCCCGGCCGCCGGGTCACATTCAGCGCGACCCTGGCAGCGAAGACGGCCCGGGCCCGGATGGAGCTTCGCTGCACCGACGGCCGGAGCGTCACGCGCCTCCTCGGCGGCGCCCGCCGGACCGGAACTATCGACATCGGCGAGCTCGGGCCCGCGCGTTGCACCGCCACCTTGCGGAGCACGGGCAAGGTCGCGGGGCGGTATTCGACCCGCGTGCGCCTCGCCGTCGAGCCGGCGGCCGCCTGATCTCACGCCTCCCGGCCGACTTGACTTCCACTGCCAGGTCGCCTTTGATCGTGCAGAGCGTGCGGCGGGAGATCCATACGAGGACCGGTTCAAAGACGTGACAGCGTCCGAGTTGGCGATCGTCGGCGAACCCGACGGCGCGAACGGCGCGGGTCCCGTCGTTCGAGTCGAGGGGGTACGGAAGAGCTTCGGCTCGAACCTCGTCCTCGACGGCGTCGACCTGACCGTCGCGGCCGGAGACGCGCTCGTGATCATCGGGCGGAGCGGCAGCGGCAAGAGCACGCTGCTCCGTTGTATCAACCTGCTGGAGCCGATCGACGACGGCCGGATCCTGCTCGAGGGCGACGAGATCACGCGCAGGGGCGTCGACGTCTCGCGGGTCCGCCAGCGGATCGGGATGGTCTTCCAGCAGTTCAATCTGTTTCCGCACCTGACCGCGATCGACAACGTGACCCTCGCCGCCCGCAAGATCCGCAAGCTCTCGCGCGAGCAGGCCGAGCGGCGCGCCCGCGAGCTCTTGAAGACCGTCGGCCTCGAGGAGAAGGCGGAGCAGCACCCGCACCAGCTCTCGGGCGGCCAGCAGCAGCGCGTCGCGATTGCCCGCGCGCTGATGATGGAGCCGCACGTGATGCTCTTCGATGAGGTGACCTCCGCGCTCGACCCGGAGCTCGTCGGCGAGGTCTTGATCGTGATGCGCGACCTCGCGCGGATCGGGATGACGATGCTCGTCGTCACCCACGAGATGCAGTTCGCCCGAGAGGTGGGCGACCGGCTCGTCTTCATGGACGAGGGTCGGATCGTGGAGGAGGGCGTGCCGGCGGACGTGCTCGACAATCCGAGCGACGAGCGCACGCGCCGCTTCCTGCGACGTACGCTCCAGCTTCCGGAGTCCCTGGAAGAGTTGACCGTCAACGAAGAAGGAGTCGAGGAATGAAGAGGATCATCCTGGCCACGGCCGGGGTCGGCCTGATCGCCGTGGTCACAGCCGCACTCGGTCTCGCCCAGCCCACGGCCTCCACCGGTCCCACCACGGCGACCCGCGCCGAGGTGGCGGCACCGTTGCCGAAGCTCCCGGCGGAGATCGCGTCCCGAAAGCGGTTCAACGTCGGGGTCAAGTGCGATGCGCCGCCGTTCGGCTACATCGACGTGCGGGGCAAGAACGCAGGCTTCGACGTCGAGATCGCGAAGTGGTTCGCACGCTTTGCGTTCGGGCGCGAGCAGCGAGTCTCGTTCACCTGCGCACCCACGCCCGCGCGCGAGCCGCTCCTGACCACGAACCGGGTCGACCTGGTCATCTCGACCTTCACCTACACCGCCGACCGCGACACCCGGATCGACTTCTCGCGCGCCTACTACCGGGCCACGGGTCGTCTCCTCGTCAAGAACGACGGGCCGGTGCAGTCGATCGCCGACATCAAGGGCAGGAGAGTGTCGACGACGAGCGGCTCGATCTACGACCGCTGGATGAAGCGCTGCCACACGGACACCACGGTGACCGTGACGGACAGCTTCACGAACGCATTGCTCTCGTTCAACCAGGGCCGGGCGGATGCGCTGAGGTGGGACGACACCGTGCTCGTCGGCGTCGCTGCCGCGGACCGCTCGTCGAAGCTCACAGAGGACACGTTCCTCGCGCTTCCGTACGGAATCGGGATCAAGCAGGGCAACGTCGCGCTGAAGCGGTGGGTCGACTCGCGGCTCGAGCTGATGCGGAAGAAGGACACCTTCATGACGATCCTCCGCAACAACGTGCCGGCGCGCTTCGTGTCCGGCTTCTCGCGGAGCATCCTGAGGCCGAACAACACGTTCACGTACGCGGCGCCGGGCTCGCCGAGCGCGGACACCGTTTGCTGAGAGCAGTTCGATCGACAACCGAGACGGGAAGCGGCCGCGTACCTGCGGCCGCTTCCCTGGTCCGCCCATGCTCCTAGCAGTCTTCGACCTCTGGGCATTCGTCTCGGAGAATCGGGAGGAGCTGCTCGACGGGCTCCTCAACACCCTCAAGGTGTCCGCGTTCGCGATCGCCGGCGCCTTCGTGATCGGCCTCGTGCTCGGCGCCGCGCGCGCCCACCGGATCCCGGTCGTGAGCCAGCTCACCGCGATCTACGTCGAGGTGATCCGGAACACGCCGATCCTCGTCCAGATCTTCTTCATCTTCTACGCGCTGCCGCAGCTCGGGATCGTGTTCGACCAGTTCACCGTCGCGTGGCTCTCGGTGATGATCTGGGGCGGCGCGTTCAACAGCGAGAACTTCCGCGCCGGCTTCCAGGCAGTCGCGTACCGCTACCGGGAGGCGGGCTACGCCCTCGGCTTCGCGCCGTTCTCGACGTTCCTCAACGTGACGCTGCCGATCGGTGGGCGGATCGCGCTCCCCTCCTCGATCAACACCTACATCTCGGTGCTGAAGAACACCTCGCTGATGTACGTGATCGGCTACGCCGAGCTGACGACGACCTCGCTCAACATCAGCAACCTGACTCTCCAGACCACCGAGTCGCTGACGATGCTCGCCGTCGTCTACCTGACGCTCGTCTGGTCGCTGTCGGCGCTGATCCGCCTGCTCGAGTCGCGACTCGCCCTGCCGGAGAGTCGGTAGGCGATGCCCGACTGGGTCGAGCCCGTCGCGCGCTACATCCTCCTGGAAGGCCTGCCCGGAACCCTGCGCGTGTCGGTGATCGCCGTTGTCGGGAGCGCGCTGATCGGAGTCGTCTTCGGGACGCTGATGACGATCCGGCTCCTGCCGCTGCGAGCGCTGATCCGGCTCTACATCGAGGTCTTTCGCGGGCTCCCGATCCTCGTCACCGTCTTCATCGTCTACTTCGGGCTTCCGTCTGCGGCGCCCA
>JBPCJB010000079.1:0-8569 GCA_051005735.1 Gaiellaceae bacterium
CGCCGCCCAGACGGTAACCGTCGCGAGAATCGGAAGATCCGTGGCGAGGACGTCCTCGGGCTCTTCTCCCTTTCCCGCGCGATGGAGGAGAAGCAGGTAGCGAAAGATCCCGAAGAGGACGAACGGAATCGTCGCCGCAAGCGCCTGGGAATCCCTGGCGGTCAACGTGTACACGGCGTACGCGAGTACCGCTCCCGCCGCCACGACCCCGATCAGCTGATCGACGAACGCGAGCGAGTAGCCCTCGAGCACACGACGCCCCGGCGTCGCCTCCGCGCCCACGAGCACGAGCTCTCCTCGGCGCTTACCGAGTGCGAGGAAGAGGGCGAGCAGCCCGGTGCAGACGAGCAGCCAGGGCGAGATCCTGACGTCGACGGCATCCGCTCCCGCCGCGGCCCGAACCACGAAGAGCCCCGCGATCGCGATCACGTCGACGAGCACCACATGCTTGAGGCCGAGCGTGTACGCCGCCTGGATCGCCAGAAAGAGGGCGAGGAATCCGAGCGCAACGAGACCGAGCGAGGTCGCGAGCACGATCGCGAGGAGGACGAGCGCGCTCGCTGCGAGCGCCGCCGTACGTCGAGTGAGCTCGCCTCGCGCAAGCGGCCGGCGGCGTTTCACCGGGTGCAAGCGATCCGCCGGCGCGTCGACGAGATCGTTGAGCAGATAGGCCGCGCTCGAGGCGGCGCAGTAGAGCAGGAAGGCCGCTCCGGCCTGGAGCCACTTGCGCGGGTCGCCGATCTCGGCCGCGAAGACGATTCCCGCGAAGAGGAGCAGATTCTTGCTCCACTGCCGAGGCCGGAGCGCCACGCCGAGCGCCGCGGCCCGCCGGCGGCGCATCTGCAACGAGGTCACGGTGGCGGCCGGCTCCGGAAGCGACACGCGGGGATCCTATTGACACCGAATCGACACGAAGTCGTCACGTTCTCGTGCGTTTTCGGCGGATACGCTGGGCGCAGGGATCGCGGGTGGACCCCTCCCAGGGCGGGGGACGGCAGAGGCGAGCTCAGAGCCGGCGCGCGGGCAGGACGAGCCTGAAGCGGCTGCCCCGGCCGGGCTCCGTGTCCAGATCGATCCGACCGCCGAGCGCGAGCGCCAGCTCCTTCGCGATCGGGAGCCCGAGCCCGGTGCCGCGTCCGTCGAGCGACCAGAACGGCCGGAAGATCCGTTCCCGCTCGTCGGCCGCGATCCCCGGCCCGGTATCGGCGACATCGACCGTGACCGTCCCGTTCGACGAAGCGAGGGCGAGCTCGATTCGACCTCCGTCGGGAGTCCAGCGAAAGGCGTTCGAGAGGAGATTCGAGATGATCTGGAGAACGCGATCGCCATCGGTTGCGATCACCGGCTCTTCATCCGTCTGCCGGCTGTAGTCGATCCCTCGCCGCCTGGCCTCGTCAGAGAAGGTCGTGTAGGCGCGCTCGCAAACGCGTCCCATGTCGACCTCCTCGGTCAGCACGGTGAAGCGATGAGCATCGAGCTTCGCGAGGTCGAGCACATCGCCCACGAGGCGGCCGAGGCGCTCCGCCTCCTCGGCGACGATCTCGAGCGAGGCTTCGGCGAGCTCGGGGTCGGTGACGACGCCTTCGCGCAGGGCGGCGACGTGGCCGCGAATCGCGGTCAGCGGTGTCCGCAGCTCGTGCGACACGGACATCAGGAAGTTCCGCTCCCGCTCCTCCGACTCGCCGAGTCGAACGGCCATCTGGCGGAACCGCTCGGCGAGGTGCCCGATCTCCCCGCCACCAGGCACGGCCTCGAGCTCGACGTCGTAACGGCCTTCGGCGACGTCGTCCGCGGCCGCCGAGAGGGCGAGCACCGGCGCGGTGATCCGACGGGACAGGTACCAGGCGAGCCCGCCGACGAGGACGATCGCGCCGAGAAACGCGAGCGTGAGCCGCGAGATCAGCGTCACCCAGGCGTTCCGGAGCTCGTTCTTCGGCTTCGCCACGATCAGCTGCCCGAATGGCGGCGTGCCGGCCTCGAGGCGCAGCGGATGCGACGCGGCGAGGAACGTCCGATTCTCCCCAGGTGGCTCGAACTCGAAGGTGACGAGCCGCGTCGAGAGACGCACGTCGAAGCCGATGTCCTCCTCCGTCACCTGCGCGAGCCCTGCCTCCTGACCCGGAAAGATGTTCAGGCCGATGTAGTAGAGGCTGTCCCCGGTCGCGTCCTCGAGCGTGGCGGCGGCAAAGTTCGGCGCCCTCAGTTGCTCGTCGCTCGACTGGCGCGCCGACTCCGCATAGAGCCTGGCGAGCCCGGTCGCCTCGCGGCGAAGCTCCAAGAGCGACTGGTTCCTGGTGTAGTCCTGGAACAGCCGGACTGCGATCAGGCTCGCGACGAGGAAGGCAAGGGCGATCGCGGCGAGGAAGAGGAGCGGCAGCCGGACACGCAGTGAGCTGAACAAGTCAGGCGGCCATCAGGCGGCCGGGGCGGTGCTCCGCTCGGGGCCGACCTTGTAGCCGACGCCCCACACGGTCACGATCGGCGATGCGTCGCCGAGCTTGCGGCGCAGCTGGCGCACGTGCACATCGACCGTGCGAGTGTCGCCGGCGAAGGTGTAGCCCCACACGCGCTCGAGGAGCTGATCGCGCGTGAGGACGAGCCCGCGGTGATCGAGCAGCTCCCAGAGCAGGTCGAACTCCTTTGGGGCGAGCTGGATCTCGTCCTCGCCCACCTTCACCTCGCGCCGGCCCGCATTGATCGAGAGGTCGCCATGACGGAGCTCCTGCTCTTCGGTGTCGCGGCGACGGTCGGGAGTCGAGCGGCGCAGGACGGACTTGACCCGGGCGACGAGCTCGCGGGGATTGAACGGCTTCGTCAGGTAGTCGTCGGCGCCCACCTCCAGCCCGATGATCTTGTCGACGTCCTCGTCGCGCGCGGTCAGCATCAGGATCGGCACGTCCGAGGTCTTGCGCACGCGCCGACAGATCTCGATCCCGTCGAGATCGGGGAGCATCAGGTCGAGGATGATCAAGGCCGGCTGCTCGGCGGCGACATGCGTGAGCGCGGCGCTCCCGGTCGAGACGGCGCGGACGTCATAGCCGGCGTTCTTCAGGTAGAGCGAGACGAACGAGGCGATCGACGCTTCGTCCTCGACAACCAGGATCGTCTGCGCGCCGGCGGTCATCGGGCGCTAACCGCGGTCGCCGGAGCCGAGCTTGACCGTCTTCGCCTTGTCCGGCAGCGGCTTGCAGCCGGTGCCGGCAGTCGCCCGACAATCGGTTCCGTCGATCGAGTAGACACCCGGCCCACCCGGAGCGTCCGTATCGCCCTCGAGCGTTGCCGAGCCGTTCGCCACGACCGAGAGGTCGATTCCCGTCCCCTTGATCACGATCCGGTACGAGCCGCCGATCAGCCGGAAGCGCAGATTGCGACCGGTGTAGTGGATTCCGGTCCCACCGACGAGCCTCACGGAGTCGAAGCCGGCCACGTACGGGTCGAAGCCGTCGTTCGGGGACAGGTCGTGGACGACGACGCTGCCGTGGACGATCCGGCCGAGCATCGCGCCCTTCGCCTGCACCGTCACTCGGCCCCAGGCGTCCTCGACCGAGAGCGTCCCCTCGCCGGAGCGCAGCGCGGCTACAGCCGCAATGGGCACAGCGAGCGCGAGCAGCGCGAAGAGGGCCAGCAACTTCCGCATGGGAGGCAGTATCGACTCACCGCGTGTGCCGAGGGTCAGGGTCATGTAAGGAAAGTGTATGCGCAGCGATCAGGTGGTGGGTCATTCTGAAACAACCTGACCCACTACCAGCGATCGGTCGGGATGTCCGTACAGTCCCATGATGGAAATCGGCTTCCCCGAGGCGCTCCTGATCCTCGGCGCGCTACTGGTCTCGGCGGCAGGACTCTCCGGCTGGCTCGGCGGCACCGTGCTCTCGATCTCAGTCCTCTCGGTCGCAGCCGGCGTCGGGCTTTCGCTCATCGACGTGATCGCCGTTCAACCGGGAGCGACGATCGTCGTTCTCCTGGTCGAGCTGGCGCTGATCCTCACCCTCTTCTCGGACGGGCTCCTCGTCGAGGACGAGCTCCTGAAACGCCACTGGGCGCCGCCTGCCCGGGCGCTCGTGATCGCGATGCCGCTCACGCTCGGCCTGCTCGCGCTCGCAGCCAAGACGCTCTTCTCGCAGCTCAGCTGGGCGGAAGCCTTCCTGCTCGCCGCTGTGCTCGCGCCCACCGATCCCGTCGTGACCTCGGCCGTCGTAACCGCCAGACGGATCCCTGCCGCTGTACGCCACACGCTCAACATCGAGTCCGGCCTCAACGACGGGCTGGCTCTCCCGTTCGTCCTCTTCTTCCTCGTGGTGGCGACCGGCTCCGGCGGTGCCGGCGCCGAGGCCGCGAGCCTGGCCGGCGAGGCCGTCGTGGGCGCGGCGATCGGATTCGGAATGGCGTTCGCCGCCGGACGGGCTCTCGACCGTTTCCCCGGCGGCGGGATCTTGCACAAGTACGAGGGCGTCTACGCGCTCGGAATTGCTCTTGCCGCGTTCGGGCTCGCCGAGGTGACCTACGGAAACGGATTGATCGCGGTTTTCGTGGCTGGGATTGCCCTCGCGGTCGCGCGGCACGAGATCCCGGCATCGTTCAGCGAGTTCAACGAGAGTGTCAGCGCCACCTTCCAGGCGATCACCTTCCTCGTCTTCGGCGCCCTGATCGTGGCGACCGGCTGGGACGGCAGTACGCTCCGGCTGCTCGCCTTCATCCTCTTCGCACTCCTCGTCGCGCGACCCCTCTCGGTGATGATCTCGCTGCTCGGCGTGGCATTGCCGCGCTCGCAGAAGCTCTTCGTCGCGTGGTTCGGGCCGAAGGGCGTCGCGTCGATGCTCTTCGCGCTGCTCGTGCTCAACTCCACCGAGGTCAACCGCTCGCTCGTGTTCGATGTCGCGTCGTTCACGGTCCTCGCCTCGATCCTCGCGCACGGGCTTACCGACACCCTTGGAGCGAACTGGCTCGAGCGCCGACTGGGCGGGTCAGACGGCGCGAACGAGGACGACATAGGCCAAGGCGTAGAGGCTCATCAGCACGATCCCGCTGACCCGATCGTGCCGCCGGCGCGCGGCTAGCAGCGCCCCGACGATCGCGACGGCCACGAGCGCGTAGAGGCTGCCGACGACCGCCAGCCGTGGCGTCACCTCGGCCGGAGCCACGATTGGGCCGATCCCGATCGATAGGGTCGCATCGATCATCGAGCTGCCGAGCGCGTCGCCGAGCGCGATTGCGGGCGCTCCTCGAAGCAGCGCGGTGATGTCAACGGCGATCTCGGGTGCAGACGTCCCGAGCGACGCGCCGAAGAAGGCGATCACGAACTCCGGCACACCTGCGAGCTCGGCCAGCCGCACAAGTGCACGGACGGCGACGGTCGCGCCGAAGCCGACGATGCCGAGCGCAAACAGCACGATTCCCGCCTGTCGGAGACGGCCTCGATAGCGAACGGGTGGCGGCTCGTCGATGGCGTGACCAGGCAGCACCCGCACGACGATGACGGTGAAGACCGCCCAAGCCGAAACGAGGGCGACGCCGTCCCAGCGCCCCAGCCAGCCGTCCGAGACCAGAAGCGTGGTCAGAGCCAGCCCGCTCATCGTCAGCAGCGAGATTAACCCGACCTGGAGCCGATCGATCGGGATCACGGCGACGAGCGGAAAGAGTCCGAGGACGAGCGTGTACTGCGTGAGCGTCGAGCCGACGGAGTCGCCCACGTTTACGTCTCCCTTGCCCTGGAGATGGGCGGCGATCGAGTTGGCGATCTCGGGAAGGTCGGTCCCGAGCGAGACGAGCACGACCCCGACGAGGAACGCGGGCGCCCCGAGCGCCGCCGCGAGCGACCGCGTGTAGGCCACGGCACGGTCACTGGCGACGAGGGCACCGGTCAGCCCGCCGACGAACAGAAGGATCTGGAGAGCGATTTCCATCGACTCGCGCAGCGCTCTGCGAATCGCCGCACGAGCTGCGGAGACATGATCGTATACGGCCGTGGAGCTCGTCGCCGTCGCCATCTTCGCCGTCGCGCTGACGCTGATCGCGTTCGAGTGGGTACACCGGACGAAGGTCGCGCTCCTGGGCGCCGCGCTGATGGTGATCGTCGGCATCCTCGACGAGGACGGCGCGATCGCCGCAGTCGACTGGAGCACGCTCGGCCTGCTCGCCGGCATGATGATCATCGTCGGGCTGACGGAGCCGACGGGGGTCTTCACCTACCTGGCGCTGAGGGTCGCGCAGCTCTCCGACGGCCGCCCGATGCGGCTTGTTTTCCTGCTTGCGGGAGTCACGGGCGTCCTGTCTGCGTTCCTCGACAACCTGACGGCGATCCTGCTGATCGTCCCGATCACGCTCCTGCTCGCCGATCTGTTGCGAGTCTCTGCAATCCCTCTCGTCCTCGTCGAGGTGCTCGCCTCGAACGTCGGCGGCACAGCGACGTTGATCGGCGATCCCCCCAACATCATGATCGGCACAGCCGTGGAGGAACTGACGTTCCTCGACTTCATCATCAATCTCGGACCCGTGTCGCTGGTCACGCTCGTGACGGTGACTGCAGGGCTGGCGTTCGCGTTCCGGAGCCAGCTCCAGATCGCGCCCGCACGGGCGGCCGAGATCGCCCGGCTCGATCCGGCCAGCGATATGCGGGAGGCCCGTTACGTGAAACGCTCGGTCGCCGTCCTACTCGGGACAATTCTCGCCTTCTTCCTCCATACGCTCCTGCACCTCGAGCCCGCCGTCGTCGCGCTGACCGGAGCGACCGTGATGCTGTTCGTGGCAGCGGACGACGTGGAGGACGCGCTCGAGCGGGTGGAGTGGTCGACGCTGTTCTTCTTCGTCGGTCTCTTCGTGATGGTCGGCGGGCTGGAGGAGCGCGGCGTGATCGACCGGATCGCCGAGGGCCTCGCAGACGTCACCGGCGGATCTCGAACGGCTGAGGCACTAGTGATCCTGTGGGGTGCGGCGGGCGGATCGGCGCTCGTCGACAACATCCCATTCACGGCGGCGATGATCCCCGTCGTCGAGACGCTGAACTCGCCTGGCGACGGCTTCCAGGACGAGCTCTGGTGGTCGCTCGCGCTGGGCGCATGCTTCGGCGGGAATGCGACGCTTGTGGCTGCAGCCGCGAATGTCGCCGCCGCGGGCGTGCTCGAACGGGCGCACCAGCCGATCTCCTTCGTCCGCTTTCTCGCGGTCGGGCTTCCGGTCACGATCGTCTCGCTCCTCATCGCGACCGCCTACCTGCTTGTGTTCCAGCTGTGAGCCTGCGTGACATCACACTCGTCCCTGCCTCGGTTCCCGAATCGGCGACATTCCGCGAGGCGGCAACCGCTCTCCGCGAGAGCGGACTGCCGGCGATCGCAGTCGTCAACGCCGACCGCCGCGTCGTCGGCCTGTTCACCGATGTCGATCTTCTCCGCGGCCTCTTTCCTGCCTATCTCAAGGATTTGCATCACACGGCCTTCCTCCCCGACGACCCGGACATGCTGACCCGGCGGGCCCACGAGGCTGCGGCGGAGCCGGTGGCAAAGCACTCGCGCCGGCCGCATGAGCTCGAGCTCGAGACGAGCGCAACCCATGCCGCGGAGCGATTCCTCCACTGCGAGGAAGGTGCGATCCCAGTCGTCGACGAGGGCCGCTTCGTCGGCATGCTGCCGCGCACCGAGCTCGCACTGGCCATGCTCCGCCGGCGAACGGAGTCCTAGACGTCGTAGCCGTAGAAGCCGCGGCCGGACTTGCGGCCGAGCAGGCCCGCGTTTCGCATCGCGACGAGTCGGGCGGGCGGCGCCATACGCTGCTCACGCGTCTTCTCGTAGAGCGCCTCGGACGCATGTACATGGACGTCGATCCCGACGAGATCGACGAGCGCGCACGGGCCCATCGGCCAGCCCGCGCCGTGCTTCAGGCCCTTGTCGAGATCCTCCGGGCTGACGCGCGACTCGTCCAGGACTCGGACACAGTCGTTCAGGAGCGGGATCAGGACGCGGTTGACGACGAAGCCGGGCGTGTCGAAGCAGCGGATCGGCGTCTTCCCGATCCGCTCGCCGAAGGCGAAGGCCGCCTCGAAGGCGGCGTCGCCGGTGAGCTCGGCACGGACGATCTCGACGAGCGGCATCAGCGGCGCGGGATTGAAGAAGTGCATCCCGACGACGCGCGCCGGACGGCTCGTCGCCGTGGCGATCTCCGTCACGGAGAGCGCGGAGGTGTTGGTCGCGAGCACCGCCTCGGGGCTGACGATCCGATCGAGCTCGGCGAAGAGATCCCGCTTCGGCTCGAGCTCCTCGACGATCGCCTCGATCACGAGGTCAGTGCCACGGAGCTCTTCGAGCTCCGTGGTTAGATAAAGCTTCGACATCGCCGCGTCGCGGCCCGTTCGATCGAGCTGCCCCTTCTCGACCTTGCGGGTCAGGAAGTGCCCGATCCGCTCGCGCGCCCGCTCGCCGAGCTCCGCGCTCACCTCGCGGCCGACTGTCTCGACTCCCGCCTCGAGGCAGAGCTGCGCGATCCCGGCGCCCATGGCCCCGAGCCCGACGATCCCGACCCTGCGGATCTCAGTCACGGCGGCGGATCCTACGGGATCAGGCCGCGGCGGCGTGAAGCT
>JBPCJB010000080.1:0-7262 GCA_051005735.1 Gaiellaceae bacterium
TGGTCGAGCGGATCCGCGCCGCCCGCCGGCCGCTGATCGTGGCGGGCGGCGGCGGAATCTACCCCGAGGCGACCGAGGCGCGGCGCAGGCTCGTCGCCGCGACCGGGATCCCGGTCGGGGAGACGCAGGCCGGCAAGGGCTCCCTCCACTACGGCGAGCCGGGAGCGCTCGGGGGGATCGGCGTCACGGGGACGCTCGCCGCGAACCGCCTTGCCGCGTCGGCCGATCTCGTGCTCGGCATCGGCACCCGCTGGAGCGATTTCACGACGGCGTCGCGGACGGCGTTCGGAGATCCCGGCGTCCGCTTCGTCAACGTCAACGTGGCCGAGCTCGACGCGGCCAAGCACTCCGGGGTCATGCTCGTCGGGGACGCGCGGGCGACTCTCGAGCGGTTGACCGAGCTGCTCGAAGGCTGGTCCGTCGCCGACGGCTATCGCGCCGAGGCCGCGCGGCTCGCCGCGGAGTGGGACGCCGAGGTGACACGGCTCTACAGCCGCGGTCACACGCCGCTGCCCGCCCAGAGCGAGGTGATCGGCGCGGTCGACGACTTCTCCGACCCCGCCGACGTCGTCGTCTGCGCGGCGGGCTCGATGCCCGGCGACCTGCACAAGCTGTGGCGGACGCGCGACCCGAAGGGCTACCACGTCGAGTACGGCTTCTCCTGCATGGGCTACGAGATCGCCGGCGGCCTCGGCGTCAAGCTGGCTGCGCCCGAGCGCGAGGTCTACGTCCTCGTCGGCGACGGCTCGTACCTGATGCTCGCGCAGGAGATCGTCACCTCGATCCAGGAGGGCTGCAAGCTGACTATCCTCCTCGTCGACAACGCGGGCTTCAGCTCGATCGGCAGCCTCTCGCGCTCGCTCGGGACCGACGGCTTCGGCACGCAGTACCGCTATCGCCGCGACGACTCGCTCGGGCTCGACAGCGAGGCGCGGCAGGGAGACGAGCTGCCCGTCGACCTCGCCGCGAACGCGGCCTCGCTCGGTGCGCACGTGCTCCGGGCGAGCACGCTCGACGAGCTTCGCGCGGCGCTCGCGGCGGCCAAGGAGATCGAGCACACCGTCGTGATCCACGTCGAGGTCGACCGCTACGAGGCCGTTCCAGGCTACGAGAGCTGGTGGGACGTCGCGGTGGCCGAGGTCTCGGAGACGGAGGCGGTGCGCAAAGCCCGGCGCGACTACGAGCACGCTCGGGCCGCGCAACGCCCGTATCTGGGGCCGTGAGCGGGTCCACCTGGTGGAGCGCCTCGGTCGGCTACGAGGTCTACCTCCGCTCGTTCGGCGACGCGGACGGCGACGGGATCGGCGATCTCGAGGGCCTGCGAGAGCGGCTCGAGTACCTCACCTGGCTCGGGATCGACCTCGTCTGGATCACGCCTTTCTTTCCCTCCCCGATGCACGATCAGGGCTACGACGTCTCCGACTACCGTGACGTGGACCCGACGTACGGGACGCTGGCCGACTTCGACGCTCTCGTTGCGGACGCGCACGGCCTCGGCATCCGCGTGCTCGTCGACCTGATTCCGAACCACACGTCCGTCGAGCACCTCTGGTTCCGCGAGGCCAGGTCGGCCCGCGACAACCCCTACCGCGACTACTACGTCTGGCGCGATCCGGCGGCCGGCGGCGGGCCGCCGAACAACTGGGTCAGCGTCTTCGGCGGTCCGGCCTGGACGCTCGACGACGCTACCGGACAGTACTGGCTGCACCTCTTCCTGGCCGACCAGCCGGATCTCAACTGGGCCGACCCGCGCGTCGGAGTGGAGTTCGACGAGATCATGCGGTTCTGGCTCGAGCGCGGCGCCGACGGCTTCCGGATCGACGTGGCCGACGCACTCGTGAAGCATCCGGAGCTTCCGGACAACCCTGTCGCGACCGCCGCGTGGAAGGGCCCACCTGCGGGGGTCGCCTCCGACTGGGGCTCGCTCGAGCACGTCTACGACGTCGGCCAACCCGGCGTCCGGGAGATCCACCGGCGCTGGCGGAAGATCGCGGAACCCTACGACGCCCTGCTCGTCGGCGAGACCGGCCTGGCCGACGCGGAGAAGCTGGCGCTCTTCGTCAACGGTCAGGACGGACTGCACAGCACGTTCTGGTTCGAGCCGATGGAGATGGACTGGAGTCCTGCAACCGTCCGGGCGTCGCTGGCCGCAGCCTCGACGGCAAGCGACCATCTCGCCTGGGTGCAGGGCAGTCACGACCGGCCGCGTGCGGCGACGAGGTTCGGCGGCGGGGAGACCGGACGGGCCTGCTCGCTCGCGCTCGCCGTGCTGATGCTCGGCCTGCCCGGGCTGCCGTTCGTCTACCAGGGCGAGGAGCTCGGGCTCGTGGACGGCCTCGTCTCGCCGGAGGAGGCGCAGGATCCGATCAGCAGGCGCACCGGCGAGCACGCGCTCGGCCGCGACGGCTGTCGCACGCCGATGCCGTGGGAGCCGGGACCGGGCCTCGGCTTCACGACGGCCGAGCGTGGCTGGCTCCCGTTCGGCGGCCGCACCGACGCGGACACGGTGTCGGTCCAGCGTGCCGAGCCGGCCTCGATGCTCCACCGCTACCGCCGGCTCCTGAGACTGCGGCCCGAGCTTCCCGGCGCGTCTGCCCCGCTCGAATGGCTCGACGCGACGGGACCGGTCGTGGCCTATCGCCGCGACGCTCTGCTGGTCGCCGCGAACTGCGGCGAGGAGGCGGCGACATTCGTGCTGCCGCCCGGCACCTGGACGGTGGCGTACGACACCGAGGGCACGGAACGGCGAACCATCCGCGAAACAGTCCCGCTGGAAGCAGCCGGCGCCGTCCTGCTCCTCAGCGCGTGAGCTGGACGGTCCGGATCTCCCAGGCGCCGAGCTCGAGCGTGAGCACTCCGTCGTCCAGATCGAGCGGCGCTCCCGGACGGCCCAGCAGATCCGCGCCGCGCGCTTCCCGGAGACCCGGGCCGATCGTTGCGGTGCGCGACCCCGGGTGCTGGCACACGACCCGCAGCTCGAGCCAATCGTCGCGCCGCCGCAGCGAGGAGAGGACAATGCCGCCCCCTTTCACCTCGAGCCCGGTCGCGCCCTCGGCGTGCGCGCCCCCCGCGCCGCCCGTGCCTCGCGCCGTCAGGAACGGATGCTGGTATCGCTCCATCTGGGCGAGCACGCCGGCCTCGACCCAGGTGCCGTCGTAGGGATACAGCGCGAGCCCGACGCTCCAGGGACCGCGACACTGGCCCGCCGGGATCGCCACTTCAGGGCCGGCGGGATCGTCGCGATAGGGATTGGCGGAGCGGCTGATCAGCCCCGTCGCGCGTAGGAGCGTCAGAGCGAGCTCGTCACCGTCGACGAGCTCGTACTCGAGCACATGGTCGAGCAGGACCGCGACCCCGCCCGCGGCGACGAATCCGCGGGCCGGGTAAGTGGCGAGCGGCACCTCGCCGTGACCGGCCTCCGGCGCGAGCCCGCGCTCGACGACGCCGAACTGGCCTTCCGCCCACGAGACCGCGGCCGCTTCCGCCAGGGGGACGTGGAGACGGAGCCGATGGTCGAGACACGGATTCTCGAGCGAGACCTCGAGCCGGACGAACGGCTCGCCCGCCCGCAGCTCGACGCGCGTAGTCACCGGCACGAGCGCGGTCTCCGGCGTGCGCGCCGAGCCGTCCGCGAGCACGCCCACAGGCCAGCGAAAGGAGCGGACGATCGCGAGCGCGGCGCGGACCGGGCCTGCGGCAAGGACCTCGACGCTCACAGACTCGGGCTCGGAGACGAGCGTGTCGCGCGCCGGCGGGCCGTAGTTGTAGCTGTCGCCGAAATCGCCGCCGTCGACGAGCCGCCCGATCCCCTCGAGCGCGCCGACCCGTAGCGTCCCGTCCGCCGCGACTTCCACCTCGAGCGACCCGTTCCGCATGGTCCTGCCCTCGATCCGGACGCCGTCGCGGCGCTCCCCCGCCGACCGCACCGGGACGACTGCCGTCCAGCCGGGCGCCGGCGCCGGGATCGCCGCGACGAGCCGGCGCCGCGATCTCGCCAGAATCCGCAGCTCCCATTCCTCGTCGAGGGCCGTTCCAACGGCAAGCGCGAGCTCGTGCCGGAGCCGGTCGAGATCGAGCCAGGCCGGATCCTGCTCCTCGCCGACGTCGAAGGTCACGCGCCGGCCTTCGCCCTCGACCGTGAGTCCGTTCAGGAAGCGGCCGAACAGCTCGCGACCGTGCAGGCGGCGGGAGAGCGCCTCGGGAAGCTCCCGCCCGGGAAGGACGGTCGTGAAGAGCAGCGGCTCCGCGCGATCCAGCTCCTGCGTCGCCGCGAGCGCCCCGTCCGGGAGCGCGAGCGCGACCTCGCCCCAGTCTTCGGGGATCTCCAGCTCGACCTCGACGACGTCCGTGCGCCGTTCGGGTGAGGGGTTCACGACCGCGACCGCGCCGCGGGCGAGGCGCGCTGCGATCGCGGCGGCAGCGCGCTCCGCCAATCCGGTCGCGATCTGCTCGGCCTCGGCATAACGGACGAGGACCTGCGTCGAGACCGCGTCGATCGAGCAGCCGCAGATCGAGTCGTGGGCGGCGTTGTCGAGCACACGACTCCACGCGAGCCGCAAGAACGGCGTCGGCCACTCGGAGAGGTAGAGGGCAGCGAGCGGCTCCGCGTAGCGCTCGAGTGCTCGCTCGGCCCGCGCGCACGCCGCCTTGAGATCGATTCGCGCGGAGGTCACGCCCATCAGCAGATTGGCCCGAGCGCCCGACCGCAGCTCTCCGCGCCAGCGGGCGAGCTCGGGCCGGCGGGTCGGCTCGGCGCCGTCGGCCGGCCGGCCGAGATAGTCGGCGAGCGTGACGAGCTCGAGCCGGTAGCGGTCCTGCTCCCCGTTCAGCAGCTCGATCCGCTCCACGAGGTCGAGCGGCGGCAACATGTGGTCGGTACCGGTCATGGCGAGCGGCTCGTCCTCGCCGAAGAAGGGTCGCATCGACTCGTCGAACGCGGCGACCTTCGCCGCGAGGTCCGGCTCGGCGAAGAGATGGGCGGCGTTGCCGTAGCCGCCGACGAGGTACTCCGCTCGCACGGCCGACCCGTCGAGTGCCTCCCAGACGAACGCGTGGTGCTCGATCGCGGCCGGAACGCCGCGCCAGACGACGGCCTGCTCGATCCCCGCCCGCCGGAGCAGCTGCGGCATCTGGGCGACGTGGCCGAACATATCGGGGAGGTACCCGACCGGCATCGGCCGGCCGAGCTCCGCGCCGCGTCGCCAGCCGACCTCGAGATTCCGGACGATCGACTCGCCGGAGACGAGGAACTCGTCCACGAGGGTCTGCCAGGGCCCGATCGCAAGGCGGCCCTCGCCGATGAGCCGCCGCAGCCTGGGCTCGGCCTCCGGCCTCAGCTCGAGGTAGTCGTCGACGGTCGCGAGCTGACCATCGAGCGTGAACACGAAGCGTGGGTCGGCCTCCATCAGCTCGAGGACCCGGTCGACCAGCTCGACGAGCCGGAGGCGGAACGTCTGGAACGGCAGGTACCACTCGCGGTCCCAGTGCGTGTGCGGAACGACGTAGACGACGCGGGGCTCGTTCATGCGAGCGCGGCCTCGCCGCCGACCTCGAGGCCTCGCCGCTCTGCGAGGCACCGCACGATCCGCTGACAAGTGACGATGTCCGCCCGACCCTCGGCAATTCCCGCGGCGAACGCCGCGCCCGTCGTCACGAGCCGGTGAAAGGCCACCAGCTCCTCCTCGAAGGCCTCGGCGGTCGAGGCGAATCGGGTCGTCCGCTCGGCGCCCGCATCGGCGTCGACGACCGTGAGCTCGGTGGGCGCGTGCAGGAGATACGGTGAGGGGAACGTCAGCGCGACGGTCCCGAGCTCGTCGTGGACGCGAATCTCCTCCCGGTAGGAGGGATAGCCCTCCAGGTAGTGCCAGCGGATCGCGAGCCGGGCGTCGCCTCCCAGAGTGCCGTGAATCGCGACCGAGGGAGGCCAGCGGTCGCCGGGCCAGGCGTCGACGTGCTCGAACGCCTGGGGGTCCCCGACGAGGGCGCGGACGACCGCGAGCTCGTGAACGACGCTGCCGAGGAGCACGTCCGCATAGAGCCGACGCAGCTCAGGCGGGGCTGCACCGAGCGCCCGCTCCTCGAGCTCGACCGCCGTCGCCGCAAGAGCGGCGCGGGTCTCGGCGGAAACGTCGTCCACCGGGGCGGAGAGGCGGGCGTGCCCGAGCTGCGAAGCCGACGCGGGGTGGAGAACCGTTACCTCCACCGAGCGTGTGGGAGGCCTGCCTGAGAGCAGCTCCCCCGCCCGCACGACCGCAGGGTCGTAGAGCTTCATGTAGCCGAGCGCGAGCCGACCTCCGGCGGCCGCCAGGGCGTCGGCCTCCGCCACGGTGTAGGCGAGCGGCTTCTCGCAGAAGACGGGCACCCCGGCCGCCAGCGCGGCAGCGGCCGGCGGCCCGTGCGAGCCCGACGTCAGGATGACGACGGCGTCGACCGCCGCGTCGGCAAGCAGCGACTCGATCGCGTCGTGGCGCCGTGCCACCCCGTACCGGTCGCCGAGCGAGGTCACCGCCGCCTCCGAGAGATCGGCGAGAGCGTCGATCGTGAACAACTTCCCGAGTCGCGCGAGCAGTGGTAGGTGGACGGCCTGCGCGACCGCGCCGAGCCCGAGCACCCCGACCCGTACGGGATTCGTGCTCAGCGCGGAGCGCGTTCGAGCAGGCGGGCCATCGCATAGAGTCTCGCACACGGTGGCGGTCCGTACGTCGAGGTTCCCAGTGCGCCCGGAGGAGCCGCTCGAGGCCGTCGTGCTCGGCCGCGTGGGGATCGACCTGTACCCGAACGAGCTCGAGACGCCGCTCTCGGAGGTGCGGACGTTCACGCGCTACGTCGGCGGTTTCGCCGGCAACGTCTCCACCGGCCTCGCCCGCCTCGGCGTCAGGACGGCGATCGTCTCCCGGGTCGGCGACGACGGGCACGGCGCGTTCGTCCGCGACTTCCTCCTGCGCGAGGGCGTCGACGTTCGCTTTCTCGGCACCGACCCCGATTGGTTGACGCCGCCCACCTTCTGCGAGATCTGGCCTCCCGACCGCTTCCCGCTGACGTTCTACCGCAGACCGACCGCCCCGGACTGGCAGCTCGCGTCCGCCGACTACGACGTCGACGAGGTCGCCAAGGCGCCGCTCCTCCTTGCGTCCGGCACGGCGCTCGCACAGTCGCCGAGTCGGGAGACCACCCTCGCGGCGGGGGGGGCGGAACACGGGACGAGGGTCCTCGATGTCGGCGCGACGCCGACGACGGGGAGGCGGTCGACAGAGGGTGCGACG
>JBPCJB010000081.1:0-13518 GCA_051005735.1 Gaiellaceae bacterium
TCGCGATCCTGCTCGCAGAGGAGGGCCTCTCGGAGCGGACGCGGGTCTACGCGACAGACATCAACGAGGCCGTGATCGACCTGGCGCGGCTTGGGGTCTTCCCGCTCGACAAGATGCAGGAGTACACCCACAACTACATCCGGGCCGGCGGCACGGCGGCGTTCTCGAAGTACTATGTGGCCCGATACGACGGAGCGCAGTTCGCGCGCTCACTTGCGGACAGCGTCGTCTTCGCCCAGCACAACCTGGCCTCGGATGCGGCTTTCAACGAGTTCAACGTGATCACCTGCAGGAACGTGATGATCTATTTCGATCGCCCTCTGCAGCGTCACGTCCATCGACTCTTCTACGAGGGCCTCGCGATCTTCGGTATCCTCGCGCTGGGCCAGAAGGAGACGATAAGGCAATCCCCGCACGAACGCGCCTTCGAGGAGCTCGCTGTGGAGGAGCGGCTCTATCGCAAGGTTCGCTAGGGAACCCGGTGCGAATGAGTGACGATTCGTGAGCTATGAGCTGATCGCGATCGGCGCCTCCTGGGGCGGTCTGCACGCTATGAGCGCGCTCCTCGACGGTCTCGCTCCCGAGGTCGATCCCCCGATCGTGCTCGCACAGCACCGTGGGGTGGACTCGCTGCGCGGCGGGCTCGAGGACCTGCTCCAGAAGCGTGTCGAGCGGCCGGTCCGAGAGCCGGACGACAAGGAGCCGATCGAGCAGGCTCACATCTACGTCGCTCCGGCCGATTACCACCTCCTGGTGGAGCACGGCGCCTTCTCGCTCTCGACGGACGAACGCGTCCAGTTCGCCCGCCCTTCGATCGACGTCCTCTTCGAGTCGGTCGCCGTGGCATATGCCGAGCGAGCGATCGGGATCGTCCTAACGGGCGCGAACGAGGACGGCGCGCGCGGGTTCGCCGCGATCAAGGCCGCGGGCGGGGTGACAGTCGTCCAGGATCCCGCCAGCGCCGAGCGGCGGTTCATGCCGGAAGCCGCGCTCGCGGTCGCCGGAGGAGCGGACGCGATCCTGCCGGTCGAGGAGATCCCCGGGTTCCTCTACGAGCTCTGCGTCGGAGCGCGCCGATGATCGCGCCCGAGCTTCGCGCCGCCGCCAAGATCCTGTGCGTCGACGACACGCCGGAGAACCTGTTCGCGCTCGAGGCGATCCTCGAGCCGCTCGGGCAGGAGCTGGTCCGGGCGAGCTCGGGCGAGGAAGCGCTGAGACACCTGCTCGGGGACGAGTTCGCGCTGATCCTGCTCGACGTGCAGATGCCGGGCCTGGACGGCTTCCAGACCGCCGACCTGATCAAGCAGCGGGAGCGGACGCGGCACGTCCCGATCATCTTCCTGACCGCCCTCTCGAAGGACGCCGACAACGTCTTCAAGGGATATGAGTCCGGAGCGGTCGACTACCTGCTGAAGCCGTTCGACCCGGACATGCTGCGTACGAAGGTCGCCGTCTTCGTCGAGCTCTGGCAGCAGAACGTCGAGCTGGGGCGGCAAGCGGAGCTGCTGCGCGAGCAGGAGCTGGAGGCGCTCGAGCAGGCGAGCGAGGCGCGCTACCGCTTCCTCGGCGACTCGATCCCGCAACAGGTGTGGACGGCGCGGCCCGACGGGAATCTCGACTACGTCAACGAGCGCGTGCTCGAATACTTCGGCCGATCCTCCGAGGAGCTGCTCGAGTCGGGCTGGGACGACGTGCTCCACCCCGACGACGTCAGGGGAATGTTCGCCCGCTGGTCGGAAGCCCTCACGAGCGGAGAGCCCTACGAGGCCGAGTTCCGGATCGCCCGCGCGAGCGACGGGGCGTGGCGCTGGCATCTCGCCCGCGCGCTCGCAATGCGAGACGAGGCGGGCACGATCGTCCGCTGGTTCGGCACGAATA
Source organism: Gaiellaceae bacterium (assembly GCA_051005735.1). Taxonomy (GTDB): domain Bacteria; phylum Actinomycetota; class Thermoleophilia; order Gaiellales; family Gaiellaceae; genus Gaiellasilicea. Next base: position 1,879 of record JBPCJB010000081.1, read on the forward strand.
CGGATGTCGACGATCGCCGCACCGCCGAGGATAGGCAGCGTTTCCTGGCTGAGGCCGCCTGGGTGCTCGGAAGCTCGCTCGACTACGAGCGCACGCTGGCAGACGTCGCTCAGCTCGCCGTGCCGCGCGTGACCGACATCTGTGCCGTGGACGTGCTCGTCGACGGCAGGCTCGAGCGGCTCGCGCTCGCCCACGTCGATTCGCTGAAGGCGCTCCTCGTGCGCGAACTCGAGGAGACGTCGCTGGCGCCGGACGCCACCGAGGCGGGTGCGCTCGCGATCCGCGAGGGGAAGCCGATCCTCGTCTCGATGATCACCGACGAGCAGCTCGTAGCATTCGCACGCGACGAGCAGGAGCTCGAGATCCTGCGCTCGCTGGAGCTGCGCTCGTACATGGCGGTGCCGCTCGTCGCGCGCGGCGAGGTGTTCGGCGCGATCACGCTCGTGGCGTCCGCCGATTCAGGGCGCAGCTACACGGAGAACGATCTCGCCCTCGCGGAGGAGCTCGCCCGCCACGCGGCGAGCGCCATCGACAACGCCCGGCTCTACGAGGAAGCCGAGCGGCGTGGGCGGGCCGCACGGGTGCTGGAGGCGGTCGGTGACGGTGTCGTGCTCGTCGACCGGGCCGGAGTCATCCAGCTCTGGAACACAGCAGCCACCGCAATCACGGGCCTGGCAGCGCGAGCCGTCGTCGGCCGGCCGATCATGGAGGTGATCCCGCGCTGGCTCGAGCTCGAGCCGCGCATTCCCATCGCCGAAGCCCCGGGCGACCTCGTCCGCGCAGAGACGATCCCCATCGAGCTCGGCGGCCGGGAGCTGTGGATCTCGGGCTCGGGCGTCGGGTTCGACGAGGGCGTCGTCTATGCCTTCCGCGACCTGACTGAGGAGCGGGCACTCGAGGAGCTGAAGGCGGAGTTCGTCGCGACCGTCTCGCACGAGCTGCGGACGCCGCTGGCTGCGATCTATGGATCCGCCCAGACGATCCGGCGAACCGACATCGAGCTCGACGAGGGGATCCGCGACGAGCTGCTCGGGGTAATCGCGACTGAGTCGGATCGCCTCGCCGCGATCGTCAACGACCTGCTGCTCGCGAGCCATCTCGACTCGGGCCGGCTGCCGGTCTCGATCGAGCGCTGCGACGCGCTCGAGCTCGCCGCCGCCGTCGTAGACACCGCACGCGTCCATGCGCCCGAGTCGATCGAGCTGGCGCTCCGGGCGCCGAAGCGGCTCGCGCCCGTCGCTGCCGATCGCGGCCAGCTCCAGCAGGTGCTTGTCAACCTCGTCGACAACGCGATCAAATACTCGCCCGACGGCGGCACGATCGCGGTTCGCGTCGGGCGCGCCGACTCGCAGATCCGGTTCGCCGTCGCCGATCGCGGGCTGGGGATCCCCGCCTCCGAGCACCGCCGGATCTTCGAGAAGTTCTACCGCCTCGATCCGGACATGACCCGCGGGATCGGCGGCACCGGGCTCGGCCTCTATATCTGCCGCGAGCTCGTGCGGCGCATGGACGGCTCGATCTGGGTCGAGTCGCAACCCGGGCAGGGCTCGACCTTCGTCGTCGAGCTTCCCGCAGCCGAATCCGAGAAGCCGAAGCGTGCGGCGCAGAAGCGGCGCGCCGGCATGCGTTGACCGGCCCGCGAGCCCCGAACTGTCCCATACGAACACGTCCGGGCTCTGACCCCCGACATGTCCCCGAGGGACGTGCCCGGGGTCAAAGCCCGGCCATTCGTCGTCGAGCTCTCCACGCTGCCGAGCGCGAGCGGCCGGAACTCCCTCCCGACAACGCCCCGCCAAAAACGCGCTGACCGGGCTCTGAGCTTCGAATGTGGCCCCGAACGAACACGTCCGGGCTTTGACCCCTGCCTTGTCCCCAAGGGGCGTGGCCGGGGTCAAAGCCCGCGCAGACTCGATCCGCAGAAGCAGGCGAGCGAGGAGCGAACCGCCCGCTCACGGATCGTTGTAGACGCGGAAAGCGTGCGGGTAGCCGTACTCGCGCTCGACATCGGCCTCTGCGAGGATTTATCCATGCCCGTCACGGTTCTGATCGCCGACGACCACCCGAGCTTCCGCGCCTCGGCGCGCGCCGTCCTCGAGGCGGACGGCTTCGAGGTGGTCGGGGAGGCGGCAGACGGAGCGTCCGCGCTTGCGAAGGCCCACGAGCTCGCCCCCGATGTCCTGCTCCTCGACGTCCAACTGCCCGACATGGACGGATTCGCCGTCAGCGCGAGATTGCGACAGAACGGCGCCGCGCCGGTCGTCGTCCTCGTGTCGAGCCGCGACGCCTGCGACTACGGGACGCTCGTCGAGGAGAGCGGCGCGCGCGGCTTCATCCCGAAGGACGAGCTCTCCGGCGCGGCCCTCGGCAACCTGCTCGGATGAGCACCCGGACCCTCGCGGCCCTCGCGGGCGCCGCCCTCGCGCTCGCCGCGGGCGCGACATGGCTCGTGCTCACGAGCAACCACGACGAGAATCCGGCAGCGACGCTCGCGTTCGCGCTGACCGCCGGCCTCAGCTTCGTCAGCAGCGGGCTCGTCGCTCTCTGGCGCCGTCCGGAGAACCGCACCGGGGTCCTGCTCGTCGCGGTCGGCTACCTCTGGCTCCTCGGGACACTCGCCGAGTCCAACAGCGACTGGGTCTTCACGGTTGGGATCGCTCTGAACACCGTCGTCTTCGGCGCCTTCGTCCACCTGCTGCTCGCGTTTCCCGGGGGAATGCTCGGCAGTCGCCGCGACGCCCATCTCGTCGTCGCGACCTACGTCCTCGTCGTCCTCGGCAGCGTCGCCCACCTGATGGTCGACGAGCGACCCGTTCCCGACTGCGGCGGCTGCGTCAGCACCCTGGCGGTGACGGACGACGCGACGGCCCAGGCGGTGGTCCGCCTGCTGGTGAGCGGGCTCGCGCTCCTGCTCATCGTCACGATCCTCGTCACCGTCGGCCGCCGTTTCATCGGCTCGTCGCCGGCCCTGCGTCGAGCGCTCGGGCCGGTGCTCGTGAGCGGCACGATCGTGATGCTCGTAGTGGTCGCCGAGCTCGTCGTGGAGATCTTCTCCGAGCGCGCGGCCGAGCCGCTCGAGCTCGTCTTCCACGCCGCCTTCGCTGCCGTCCCGTTCGCCTTCCTCGCCGGAGTTCTCCGGGCTCGTCTCGCCCGCTCGGCCGTCGGCGAGCTGTTGCTGAAGCTCGCCGAAGGCGGCGCTTCCCTGCGCGACGCGCTTGCGCGCGCGCTCCACGACCCCTCGCTCGACATCGTCTACTGGCTGCCGCAACGCGGCCGGTTCGTCTGGCACGACGGCAACCTGTTCGTCGACGAGGGCGGTCCTCGCACCGCCCGTTACGTCGAGCACAACGGAGAGCGCGTCGCGGCGCTGCTCCACGATCCCTCGCTCGCCGACGAGCCGGAGCTCGTCGACGCGGTCGCCGCCGCGGCCGGCCTCTGGCTCGCGAACGAGCAGCTCCAGGCGGAGCTGCGAGCGCAGTACGACTTCCTCGAGACGATCGTCAACACCGCCCCGTCCCTGCTGATGTCGGTCGACCTCGAGGGCCGGATCGCGAACTTCAACACCGCCTGCGAGCGTGCGAGCGGCTTCGACGACGTCGAGGAGATCCGGAACCAGTACTTCTGGGACGTCTTCATCGGCCCTGACGAACGGGCCGCGGTGCGAGAGCGCTTCCTGCGCGACCCGGAGCATCTCCCCTCCGAATACGAGAACGCCTTCGTGAATCGCCGCGGCGAGGAGCTCGTGATCGCCTGGTCGACGGCGCCCCTGCGCGATGAGCACGGCGACGTCCGCAACGTGATCTGTGGCGGTCTCGACGTGACCGAGCGCAAGCGCCGCGAGCTCGAGCTCGCGCGGGAGCGAGACTTCCTGCGAACCCTCGCGGACGCCACTCCCAGCCTGCTCGTGGTCGTAGACGAGGACGGAACGGTTGTCGGGAACTCGGTCAACAAGGGCTTCGAGCGGACGATCGGGTGGACGGACGTGGAGATGCTCGGTCGGAGCTTCCTCAGTCTCTTCCGCGCCGACGAGGGCTACTTCGCCCGTCTCGGGGTCGCATCAGCTTTCAACGGCGTCGAGCCGGCGGAAAGGATCTCGCACTGGTGCACGCGAGAGGGCGGCGAGCGGGCGATCGCCTGGACGGCCACGCCGATCGTGGACAGCGAAGGGAGGTCGCTCGCGCTCGTCGTCGGCGCCGACGTCACGGAGCGGGAGCGCCGCGCGACCGAGCTTCGCTCGAGCGAGGAGCGTCTCCGCGCGGCGATCGAAGCCTTGCCGGTCGCGATCGTCGAGTACGCGCTCGACGACACGATCACGCGCTGGAACGCGGCGGCCGAGCGGATCTTCGGCTGGACGGCCGAAGAGGTGCTCGGCGGACCGGCGAAGCATCAGCCTCCCGAGCGCGCGGCCGAGCTCGCCGAGCTCTTCCGCCGCGTCCGCAGCGGCGACGTCTACACCGGGATCCAGAGCAGGCGGATCCGCAAGGACGGCGCCTCGATCGACGTCGAGATCTCCGCCGCGCCCATCCGCGACGCGGCGGGGAAGGTGATCAGCCACATGGCTCTCTTCGCGGACATCACCGAGCGCAAGCTCCAGGAGGAGGAGGTGCGTGCCTCGCGCTCGCGGATCGTGCAGGCGGCCGACGACGCAAGAAGGGTGCTCGAGCGCAACCTCCACGACGGCGCCCAGCAGCGCCTCGTCGCGCTCTCGCTCTCGCTCAGGCTGGCGCAGACGCGGATCGCCGGGGATCCGGACACGGCCGAGACGATCCTCGAGGATGCTCGGGACGAGCTCGCGCTCGCGATCGAAGACCTGCGCGAGCTTGCCCGCGGGATCCACCCCGCCGTGCTCACGGATCGCGGTCTCGAGGCGGCGATCACGACACTTGCGACGCGCTCGCCGGTGCCGGTCGAGGTCTCCGTTCCGGCCGAGCGACTGCCACGCGCCGTCGAAGCGGCCGCCTACTACGTCGTCGCCGAGGCGCTCACGAACGTCGCCAAGTATGCGCAGGCCTCGCTGGCTCAGGTGCGGGTCAGCCGCGACAACGGCCGCGCGGTGGTCGAGGTCGCCGACGACGGCGTCGGCGGCGCCAGCGCCGGCTCGGGGAGCGGCCTGCGCGGGCTCGCCGACCGCGTGGCGGCTCTCGACGGAACGCTCGCCGTCGAGAGCCCGCCCGGCGCCGGCACGTGCATCCGGGCCGTGCTCCCCGTCGGCGAGGGGTAGGGCACAAGTGACGGAATCGCCGTCACCCTCAACTGGGCGCGCGGCGACGACTTCGTCTCCGTCGATGAGGCTACGAGCGGCACATAGTTGAGCTGTTTCGACCGCGCGCTCCTAGACTCGTAGATGTGGGGTCCCTTCCGACCGGCACGATCACGCTCCTCTTCGCGGACGTCGAGGGCTCGACGAGGCTCGCGCACGAGCTCGGCGGAGGTTGGGTGAATGCGCTCGCCGAAGTGCGCCGGCTCCTGCGTGCAGCCGTCGCCGAGGCCGGCGGGCAGGAGGTGGACAGCCGAGGCGACGAGCTCTTCGCAGTCTTCTCCGAGGCCGTACCGGCCGCGACCGCCGCCCTCGCCGCCCAGCGCTCGCTCACTGCGCATCCGTGGCCGGGATCGTCGGTTCGCGTGCGCATCGGGCTCCATACGGGCACTCCCGCACTCGGCGAGGACGGCTACGTGGGCGTCGACGTCCACCGCGCGAGCCGGATCTGCGCCGCCGGGCACGGCGGGCAGGTGCTGATCTCCGAGGCGACCCGCGCCGCCCTCCCGGAGAGCGAGCCGCGTGAGCTCGGTCTTTACACGCTTCCCGACCTCCCCGAGCCGGAGCGGATCTTCCAGCTCGAGGACGAGCGCGCCCACACCTTCCCTCCGCTGCGGGCGCGGCCGAACTCGGTGGCGCTTCGAGTCGCGCTCGCCGACGACTCCATCCTCCTGCGCGAGGGGATCGCGCGACTGCTCGCGGACGCCGGCTTCGAGATCGTCGCCCAGTCGGGAACCGGTGACGACCTACTCCGCCATGTGGCGATGCACCGGCCGGATGTCGCGATCGTGGACATCCGGATGCCTCCCACCCAGACGGACGAGGGGCTCCGCGCCGCCCAACAGATCCGAGAGCGCCACCCCGGCGTCGGGGTGCTCGTGCTCTCGCAGTACGTCGAGCCGGGCTACGCGATGGAGCTCCTGTCCGAGAGCGCCGAGGGGGTGGGCTACCTGCTCAAGGACCGCGTCTCCGACGTCGACGAGTTCGCGGCCGCGGTTCGGCGCGTCGCCGAGGGCGGCTCGGCGCTCGATCCCGCCGTGGTCAACCAGCTCGTCGGCCGCAAGCGCCAGCACGACCCGGTCGGCGGACTGACACCACGCGAGCGCGAGGTGCTCGAGCTGATGGCGGAGGGCCGCTCGAACCAGGCGATCGCCGAGCGGATGTTCGTGACGCTCCGCGCGGTCGAGAAGCACGTCACGAGCATCTTCGGGAAGCTCGGCCTCCCGGCGACCGCCGAGGATCATCGGCGCGTGCTGGCCGTGCTCGCCTTCCTGAGCTAGAGCGCGAAAGCCGAAGCCCCGCTCCCTCGAGCACGGTGAGGGAGCGGGGCTTCACTCGTTCTCTGGAGCCGGAGGCGGGACTCGAACCCACGACCCACGCTTTACAAGAGCGTTGCTCTACCAGCTGAGCTACTCCGGCACAGGGGCAATGGTAGGACATGACGCGAGCGGCGCCGGTGTCTCGTCGGCCGGCCCCTGGAGACGAGGCCGGCCGACGAGAATCGACGTTGCCTCAGCGCGCGGCGAGCCCGGCGACCGTGCCCGGGAGCCCCGGAAACGCCCCGATCGAGGTGAGCGAGCCGTCGTCCTCGATCGCCCACCCGTGCACCATGCGCGAGGTGATGTCGATCGCGTAGAGATACCGCCCGTCTCTACTCCGGTCGGCGTCCCGGATCGAGAGCTGCCCGGGCGTCGTCGACGCAGCGACCGACTCGAGCAGCGTGATGCTGCCGTCGCGCCCGATCGTGTAGCTGGAGATCGTCCCGTCCCCGAAGTTGGCGACGTAGGCGTAGCGCTGATCCTTCGAGATCACCGTCCAGCACACCTCGCTGCGAAAGTCGGGAACCGAGCCGCTGATCGTCCGGAAACCGCCCTCGAGCGTGTAGCTGCTCGCGGTCGCGGCGCCGACGATCCCTTCCTCCGCATTCGTCACGACGAAGGTTCCGTCGCGGGTGAAGTCGAATCCGAACGGCGTCACGCCGTGGGAGTCGTGAACCTCGCGGGCGAACGGCAGGTCGTCGTCGCTGACACCCCACGTGAGAATGCGGTTCGTCGCCTTCTCGGTGACGACCAGCGAGTCGCCGTCCGGAGTGAACGAGACCTGCGCCGGGTCGCTGCCCGCGGCGCTCAGCGGACGCGTCGAGCCTGCGATCTGAACGAGCGAGCTGTCACGGGACAGGCGGAAACCGGTGATGTTTCCCAAGCCTGTGCCGCCGTTGTTCAGCACGTACACGAGCTTGCCGCGAACGGTGATGCTGTTCGGCGTCGAGCCGCCCGACGGAACGACGGTGCGAAGCTCGAGACCGTTGCGCCGAACGTCGAAGACGGAGATCTCGCTGCTTCCCACGTTGACGACGAGGAGCTGCCGCCCGTTCTCGGTCAGCACCACCGGCCCCTGGGAAGAGAGCCGGATCCGGCTCGTGCCCTCTCCTCCGGTCGCATAGGCGCCCTGGAGCGAGAGGCTGCCGTCGCGAGCCCGCGCGTAGGCCAGCACCCGATTGCCGGCCGCATCGTTCGTCATCGCGTACACGGCGCCGCGGCGCAGATCGATCCTGTCGTCCTTGCCCTTGCCCTTGTCGGCGCCGGCCGCACCGACGACGACGAGCGCGAGAAAAGCAACCGCCAGCAACGCGGCCGCGGTCAGTGCGAGAAGCTTGGAGAGCGGCCTGTCTGGGCGTTCGATCGCATGTGTTCTCAACTGGATCCCTTCTTTCTGACGTGGGTTGCGTGGGACGTCAGTGAGAAGGGTTGTCGCCGAACCTGAGCGGCCGGTCAGGATCTGATGAGCGTTCGCTCACACGCGCGCGGGCGGTGCACGGTTGCGGGTCAGGCGCGGCGAGGCGCGCACCGGCCGGCCGATCGAGCGTCTGGGAGGGCTTGGCGGAACGTCGTTCGTCGCCGGGTGCGATGCTCGTTCCGAGGCAAGGACGCAGGGAGCACCGATACCCGAAGCTATCGGTGCGGCTGAGGACGCCGCCTCGGGGCGAGCAGCACGGCCCGGAGGCACAACGCCTGTTTCGCCCAGCCCTCCTAGTTCAGGACTTCGCGCGTCTTCTGATGGGCGACGATCTTGCGCTTGACGCGCTGGAGGGCGTTGTCGATCGTCTTGCAGTCGCAGCCGAGCTCCTCGCCCATCTCCTCGTAGGAGAGCCCTTCCAGGTAGCAGCGTAGAGCGTCCGCCTCGAGGCTCGAGAGGCCGGTTCCGAGCGCGAAGACGAGGCTCTGCAGCTCCTGGGTCGAGACGACGCAGACGGACGGGTCGTTCGTCTGCGGGCCCGGCAGAGCGTCGCCGAGCGTGCACTCGCCATCGTTGTCCTGGCCCGCGGGGGTGTGGCTGAAGGAGATGTACTGGTTCAGCGGCTGGTGCTTGTAGCGGGTCGCGGTCTTGATCGCGGTGATGATCTGGCGCGTCACGCAAAGCTCGGCGAAGCTGCGGAACGAGGTCTCCATGTCCGGCTTGAAGTCCCGCACCGCCTTGTAGAGACCGATCAACCCCTCCTGGATCAGGTCGTCCGACTCGCCCCCGGCGAGGAAGTACGAGCTCGCCTTCAGCCGGACGAAGCCGTTGTAGCGGCGCATCAGCGTGTCGAGCGAGGTCTGGCTGCCGTTCCGTGCCTTCATCACCAACTGGAGATCCTCAAGCTTTCGTTGAGCCTTCTGCGCCGTCTGGACTGCGGTGGCGGTGCGGGGCGACATCGCGATTCTCCTAGATCAGCGGGAAAGAGCTGCTGCGCTCTCCGTGTCGAGCGCCCAACCCTCACCCTGAAGTTGAGCCGGAACATAGCAGCGTTGCGCGCAAGTTACAACCCCTTTGCAGCGGATCGAATGTGTTAGGAACATGTGTTCGCGTCGAGCAGGGCAGTGTGAGAGACTGTTACTAGGCCCGCTCGCGCCGCCGCCGCGCCTCGTAGAGGAGGAGCGAGGCGGCGACGCTCACGTTCAGCGACTCGACCTTTCCCGCGAGCGGAATCGCGATCGCGCCGTCGCAGGCCCGCCGGACGAGCGGGCGCACACCCTTGCCCTCGGCGCCGAAGACGAGGGCCAACCCCCCCGACATGTCGGCTTGCCACATGTCCTCGTCGGCGTCCGCGGCGGCGGCATAGATCCACAGATCGCCGCGCTTGATCTCGTTCAGGAAGCGCGCGAGGTTCGGCACGACCGCCACCGGCAGGTGCTCGACCGCGCCGGCCGACGAGCGACAGACAGCCGGCGTGACGCCTGCCGAGCCGTGGGCGGGCACGATCACCCCGCTCGCTCCCGCGCCCTCGGCGCTCCGGCAGACGGCGCCGAGGTTGCGCGGGTCGGTGACCTGGTCGAGGCAGGCGAGCAAAGGCGTCTCCGCGCCGGCGAGCTCATGGGCATCGGCGTAGCGGTACGGCTCGCACCACGCGAGTACGCCCTGATGGTCGCGCGTGCCGGCAGCGTCGCTCAGCTCGCGATCCGGCTTCACCTGGAGTCGAGGGCCGTCCGCAAGCCAGGGCTCTGCCGAGGCAGCCCGCTCCGTCGCCCACAGCTCGAGTACCTCCCGCGGCCCTCGCAGCGCCTCGCGTACCGGCCGGCGACCGTAAACCTGCTCGCGGGTCATCGTGGGACTGCCCGCGACCCCTCTGCCTCGTCGATCACGTCGTGTCCTCGCCGATTAATTTCATCCCGGATCCGATCAGCATCGGCCCAACGCTTATCCGCTCTCGCATCGTCCCGTTCACGCACGAGCCGATCGATCTCGATTCCTGTACCCGCCATGTCCGGAAGCTTGAGACCAAATAGGTTCAAGCCACGATCCAGGAGAGACCAATAGCCGCGTCCCCGCCAGTCGTGCAGGACGCGGAGGGCATCCGGTGTGTTGAAGTCGTCGTCGAGAACCTTCTCTAGCCGCATCCACTCTCCCGCGTGCGGCTCCACTCGCGGAACCCGGTACGCGCCTTGGAGACCGGCCCATTGCGAACTGGCCGAAAGCAGCGTCGCCTCTGAATAGTCGATGGGCTTGCGCCAGTGGGCCGTCAGGAAGAAGAGAAGCAACGTGTCCTTGCCCCATTTGTCGACAGCCACCTGGATTGTTTCGACGTTTCCCACCGACTTCGACATCTTCTCCCCCGTAAAACGGAGCATCCCGTTATGCATCCAGATCCGGGCGAACTCGTGACCGCGGGCGCGTGACTGGGCGAGCTCGTTCTCGTGGTGGGGGAAGACGATGTCGCGCCCGCCGCCGTGGATCTCGAACGCCGGCCCGAGAAACCTCGCCGCCATCGCCGAGCATTCGATGTGCCAACCGGGGCGGCCGCGACCCCACGGGGATTCCCACGATCGATCCTCCTCTGGCTTCGAGGTCTTCCAGAGAGCGAAGTCGCGCGGATCCTCCTTGAGCGGATTCGGCTCCTGCTCCTCAACCTGATCCGGGCGTTGCCCGGAGAGTAGGCCGTACTCGGGCCAGCGCGATACGCGAAAGTAGACGTCACCTTCGACTTCGTACGCGGCCTCGCGCTCGACGAGGTCGGCGATAAAGCGAACGATCTCGGGAATCGACTCGGTCACCCGCGGGAAGTGGTCGACCTCATCGAGCCCGAAGCGACCGATGTCCTCGAGGTACCAGGCGGTCGCATCGTCGGCGCGCTCACCGCTCCGGCCGGGAGCTGCGACGAAGATCTTGTCGTCGACGTCCGTGATGTTGTGGACGAGCGTCACCTCGTAGCCGCGCAGGCGGAGCCAGCGGGCGTACCAGGAGCCGATCAGGTACGGCCGCGCGTTTCCGATGTGGGCGCGTGCGTAGACGGTCGGGCCGCAGAAGTACATCCCGATCGGACCGGGCGGCTCGGGCAGCTCGACGGGTCCGCGAGCAAGAGTGCTAAAGAGCCGCATCGACCCGCCGGAGCGCCTCGTCGCGCGGAAGCGCCGCGATCACCGCCCAGAGCTCAGGCCCGCGCTCGGCCCCGGTGAGTGCGAGGCGAAGCGCCTTCAGGTCACCGCCGACCGCTTTCAGCTCGCGCACGATCTCCTTCCCGTCGAGCCCGTTCGCGCGGAGCTCGGAGAACCGCTCGAGCGTCGGCCGCGCCGCATCCGGGAGCTTCACCGCCTGCGGGTCGAGGATCGCCAGCGCCATCGCGCGCGCCTCGTTTAGGTCGCGTGCCCCCCGCAGCGCCTGCGCCAGCTCGACCGGCGCTCCCACGTGGGCGGCGAGCTCCTCGTCTGAGAGCGCGGAGATAGCGTCGATCGCGAACCGGCGCAGGCGCGGCAGATCGAGGTGGACGTCGTGCGCCGGCTCGCCGAGCTCGTCGAGGTAAGCACGGGCAGCCCCCACGGGGATCCCCACATTGCGCAAATCCTCGACCCAGGAGACGGCCTCACCACGTTTGGAGAGCTTCCTCCCCCCCCCTCCAAACAAGAGTCCGT